>NZ_JYDG01000073.1:0-36089 GCF_003263545.1 Rahnella sp. AN3-3W3 | reverse complement strand
GCCGACGCCCACGACCTTGAAGTTGAAGTTGAAGTTGAAATTTAAGTTAAAAGCCGCCATTGCAGCGGCCTCTGCAATCAAATAAATGATTTCGCCTGCTTCAGCACCACATCACACGCTTTAGTTTTTACTTTCTCTTTCACCTGCGTCAGGCCGCTGCCGAGATTATTCAGATCCACACTCTGATCTTTACCGGTTTTCAGTAAACCGCCCAGCCCTTGCTGGTAATCCTGACTTTCAGCACCCGCTGCTGTCTCAATGCCAAGTTTATTAAGAAGCTGGTCTTTCACGTTTTCAGTGCTGGCTTTGGAAAGCACATTGTTCTTCACACAATACTGCAATACACCAGCGACGTTGTTCGCGCTGGTCGAGGTCAGTGCGCTGTCGCCGCCGCTGAGCAGGGAGGTCAGCGAAGAGGTGGTACCCGTTGAACCGGTTTTGCTGGTGCCATTCTGTCCGTCGCTGGCAGCCTGCTGCAGTTGTCCGAGAAGATTATTTGAGGCCTGTGCGCCTGCCGAAAGCAAAATACCCGCAGAGGCCATCGCCAGAACAACCGCTTTCAAAGTTTTCATGTCTTACTCCATCCATTTCACATAAGTATTGCGGCAAATCTTGGGCTTAAAGTTTCATGACATCAATAGGAATACCGGAGAGAACGTCTTTATTGCGCCATATTTGATGACTTGTTAAGCGCCTGCTGCGCCAGCCAGACACCCGCTGCCGTGAAGAAGTGCTGCGCCAGCGGCGTTGCCCTTCCCCCTTCGGCGACCACCAGCGCGGCGTGGCGGCTCATCGGCGTGATATCCAGCGGACAACGCTTCAGCGCAGGATGCATTTCATCAATCAGATGCCCGCGCGGTACCAGCGCACAACCGATGCCAACAAACACGCCCTGCATCAGCTGAAAAATCGAAGTGCTTTCCAGCGTCGGATGCAATTCCAGCCCGGACTGGCGGAAGAAATTATCCAGATAACGACGGAAATAACGGCTCGGTTCAGACAGACATAACGGCAATGCAACCGCCTGTTCGGCAGTCATCAGTTCAATGTCCTGCAACTGCGGGAAATGGTCCGGGTGATACACCACGTCAACGCCGCCGTCATCGAGCGGCACCAGCTGGAAACGCAGCTCATTTAGCGTCGAGAACTCAAAGAAACCGATCCCCACATCTACAGAATGACTGCTCAGCGCTTCGATCAGCTGATCGGCGCTGACTTCCGAAACCCGGTAATCCAGCCCCGGATGCGCTTCGCTGACGGCTTTGATCAGTTGCGCCAGTGACACGCTGCATTGCGGCATGACGCCGATACGCAAGGTGCCGCTCATGCCCTGTTTCAGCGACTCAACTTCCAGTTTCAGCCCTTCATAGACGGCGACGATTTCGCGTGCCCAGCTGAGGACGCGCAGCCCTTCAGCGGTAAAACCTTCAAAGTTATTACCGCGATTGATCAGATTAAGGTCGAGTTCTTTTTCGAGGTTCTTGAGACGCATCGACAGCGTCGGCTGGCTGACAAAGCTGGCTTCCGCCGCCCTGCCAAAATGCCGTTCGCGCTCGAGGTTACAGAGATAGATAAGTTGTTTGATATCCAATTTAGTGTCTGATTCAGCCGGTAGTTTTGCCTGATTGAGTGTTGCCTATTATAAGCCAAAGTCATGGGTATGACGCAGCGGATTAAAACCGGCTAAGGCATCCTGACGCTGTTTACGGGCACGGCGGGCCAGAGCATACGCCGGATCGCCATTGAAACCGTGGAATCCGCCCGGATAAATGCTGAATTCTGCCGGCACGCCAGCGCGGATTAACCGGCGAGCATACTCAATATTCTCATCCAGGAATAAATCAATCGAACCGACGCCAATCCAGGCCGCAGGCAATCCGCTGAGATCTTCCGCGCGGGCAGCGGCTGCATAATATGAAACATGCGGCAAACCCGCTTCATGCCCGAGATACGCGTGCCAGCCAAAACGATTATCCTGACGCGTCCACGAGAACTCGCCGGTGACCGGATTGGGGTTGGGATCGGTGACGGTACGGTCGTCGAGCATCGGGTACATCAGATTCTGAAACGCCAGCTTTGGGCCACCACGGTCGCGGGCCAGCAATGCCAGCGACGCTGCCAGACCGGCACCCGCGCTGTCGCCCATGACACCGATATGCGCAGAGTCGATGCCAAGTTCATCTGCCTGTGCGGTCATCCAGATCAGCGCGGCATAGCAGTCTTCCAGCGGACCGGGGAAAGGTGTTTCCGGCGCAAGACGATAATCTACCGAGACAATCACGCAATCCTGCTGCGCCGCCGTCGGCCGCGTCAGCGGGGTCGACTGTTCCGGACTGCCAAGTACATATCCCCCGCCGTGAATATGCAGGATGCCCATCCGCCCTTTGCGCTCATGTTGCGGCGAAATCACCAGCACACGCACCACCGGCGCATCTTCGTCGCCTGAAATGTGATGTTGAGTCACCGTCACCGGCAGACCGTCATCCTGTGACAGACTTTCCAGAGCCGCGGCCTGACGCTGCTCACGCATGGCGGGTAAATCGGAGGCTTCAAGCACGCGATCCGGCATATCTGCCAGCAACGGGCGAAGCTCTGGGTCTACAAGGTGGGCAGTATTCATCGCGGATCCTTATCAGAAATGATTTATCCCGTTATTTATAACCCCCTGCGCCGTTTTTAAAAAGTCTGAATCGTTATGGCTTATACCTGATTAGGTTCAGTATTTACTGTTGTCCAGAATATAAAAAAGGGGCCGAAGCCCCTTTCCTCATTTAGCAAAGTGCGATTACTTATTGCTTTGTTTGGTCGCAAAACCTTTGTTCAGTTTGCGCCAGTACACCAGCCAGGTGATCAGCGCACAGACCACGTAAAACACCAGGAAGACTTTCATCGCGCCAGCCGGTGAACCGGTCATTGCCAGTGAAGTACCGAACGCTTTAGGAATAAAGAACCCGCCAATCGCGCCGATTGAAGAGATAAAACCGAGCGCGGCAGCAGTATCCGTCACCGCTTCACGCAATGCTTCATCATCACTAGCACCGCGTGCTTTAGCCTGATCGGTAGTCAGTTTACGGAAGATCACCGCAATCATCTGGTAGGTGGAACCACTGCCCAGACCGGCCGTCAGGAACAGCACCATGAATACGGCGAAGAACGCCGGGAAGTTACCGCCCACGCCGCCAACCGGCAGGGTCAGGAACAGCAAGCCCGCGAAAATCGCCATCACAATGTAGTTCACCAGCGTCACGCGGATACCGCCGAGACGGTCAGACAACATGCCACCCGCAGAACGCGCCAGCGCACCGAAGAACGGGCCGAAGAAAGCGAATTGCAGAATGTTAATGTCAGGGAACTGAGTTTTGGTCAGCATCGCAAAACCGGCGGAGAAGCCGATAAAGGAGCCGAACGTTGCCAGATACAACACACTCATGATCCACAAGTGGCCGCGCTTGAGCACCGGCAACTGCTGGCGGATTGACGCTTTGGAAGACGCCAGATCATTCATGCCGAACCAGGCTGCAATCGTACCGATCAGCAGGAAAGGCACCCAGATCCACGCCGCATTTTGCAGCCACATGTCTGAACCGTTCGCCAGCGTTTGTTTGTCACTGAACGCCGCGAAAACGCCAAGGGAAATCACCAGCGGAGCAACCAGTTGCATCACGCTCACGCCCAGATTGCCCAGACCGCCGTTGATGCCCAGTGCGCCGCCCTGCTTCGCTTTCGGGAAGAAGAAGCTGATGTTGGACATGCTCGAGGCGAAGTTTGCGCCACCGAAGCCGCACAACAGCGCGATGATCAGGAAGACGTTGTAAGAGGTGCTGGTATCCTGCACCGCAAAGCCCAGCCATGCACATGGCAGGATCAGGAAAACGGTGCTGATTGCAGTCCAGCGACGACCGCCAAACAGCGGGATCATAAAGGAGTAAGGTACGCGCAGCAGTGCGCCGGAAACTGACGGGATCGCAGTCAGCATAAACAGCTGATCGGTAGTGAAGTTAAAACCGACTTTGTTCAGATTGACAGAAACCAGGCTGAACAGCATCCAGACACAGAAACCCAGCAGCAAACAGGGAACAGAAATCCACAAATTTCGGCTGGCCACTTTATGCCCGGTCTTTTCCCAAAATTCCGGATCTTCCGGACGCCAGTCCTGCAAAAGGCGGGACGGTTTTTCCGCCGGTGAAGCTGATGTATGTGACATGTTTACCTCGGGTGGCAACGCATTGTTGTTGTAATGATTAAGTTATGTCGCACACACTAGGTAGAGCCCCGCCTCCCGATGTTGATACAAATCAACGCAACAGCAGGTGGATCATGGCCTAAAATTGACCACAAATCCTTTATGAGTATTCGGCGAGTTTCCAATAAACTGCTATTATTCATAAAGTTGATAATAAGATCCCTGCCCCATTTTTACCGGCACGCCCCGCATGGAAATAAGGGAGTAATCATAAAGAGGTATAGGGAAACGCCCTGTGATCATAAAAAATGCCCACTCCGTACAGGACTGTGGCGATCCACACTTTTCACTATCCCGATAAATTCCAGGAATTCTATTCATGCTTAAACGTGTTCTGCCTTCTCTTTCGCTGGTCAGCCAGACAACATTACTGATGTTGCTGCTCGGCCTGCTGGGTATTGGCGGAATGAGTATGGCAGCGTGGATGGCGGGTAGTATCGAAGGCAATGCCCACGCGATTAATAAAGCCGGTTCGCTGCGTATGCAAAGCTACCGGTTGTTGTCCGAAGTGCCGCTTGAAGGGAAAAACACCGCGTATATTCGCCAGATTGAAGCCGATCAGAACAGTATTGATTTGCTGCAGGCGGTAGAGCGCGAAAACCTGCAACCGCAGTTCCAGGCACTGCGCAATTACTGGCAAACAACGCTGCGGGATCAGATTCTGACCGCGAAGCATCCGCAAGACGTCTCGGCCAATATCGCAGTCTTCGTGGGTCAGCTTGATGTGCTGGTCGCCGAACTGGAACATAAAACTGAATACCACTTACAGCAGATTTCGCTTATCCAGCGCGGTCTGGTCGCTGTAACACTTCTGCTGCTGGCGCTGACCATCTGGTTTCTGCGCCGTCATTTGCTGGCCCCGTGGAGAAGTCTGCTCTCGCAGGCCAGTGCCATCACCGCCGGTGATTTCAGCCATCGTTATCAGCGCAAACGGGTTGCCAATGGTGATGCACATAACGAAATGGATATTCTCGGCGACTCGCTGAACAGCATGTCCCTGGCGCTGGCGGAGTTGGTCGATAATCTGGCGCAGCGCGTGGCGGAGAAAACCGCCGATTTACAGCAGAAAAATCAGATGCTGGATTATCTGTATCGCGTGAGCCGTCAGCTTCACACCAGCGAGCCGCTCGAAGCGCGAATGGAACCGGTGCTGAAAGAATTGCAGTCGCTGACGCCGCTGAGTGGCGTGCAACTGCGGCAATACGAAAATAACAGCGCCGAAGTGTTCAACGAATTCAGCAATGCTTCACCACGTCAGCCTGTCAGTCCGAAAGTCGGGGAACATGCAAATGACGGTGGTGAGTCTTTAAGCTGGAGTCTGCGTGATGAACGTGAGAATTATGGTGTGTTACTGGCGCAACTGCCGCCGGGCAAGAATCTGAATGATGCACATCAGCAACTGATAAGTACCCTGCTTGAGCAACTGACCAGCACGCTGATGCTGGCGCGTCAGGCCGAACATCAGCAACAGCTGATGCTGATGGAAGAACGTTCGGCAATTGCCCGCGAGCTGCATGATTCTCTGGCGCAGTCGCTTTCCTGCCTGAAAATTCAGGTCGCCTGTCTGCAAATGCACGCCGCTGCTTTCAGCGAAGAAGATCAGAATGTGCTGCAACAAATGCGCGATGAACTGAGTACGGCTTATCGTCAGTTGCGTGAATTGCTGACCACGTTCCGCCTGACGCTCAATACTCCCGGCCTGCGGGCTGCGCTGCAACATACGGTCGATGAATTCTCACGCCGCATGGGACTGACGATAGATTTTGATTACCAGATCCCGCCGCGTTCCGTGCCGGCCAATCAGGGCATTCACCTGCTGCATATCGCCCGTGAAGCGCTGAACAATGCCTATAAGCACGCTAACGCCACGCAGGTTTCGCTTTCACTGCATTGCGTCGACGGTGAAATCACGCTGCGCATTTGCGATAACGGCGAAGGTATTTCGCCGAATGTTGAACGACAAAATCATTATGGTCTGATCATCATGCAGGATCGCGCCAGCACCTTACACGGTAAATGTCGGGTTGCCCGACGCCCGGACGGCGGCACAGAAGTGACAGTCCGTTTTCGTCCGGAAGCACTGCCCATTAATCCCCAGGAGCAAGTATGAACGACATGACCCCTTCCACTATTTTGCTGATTGACGATCATCCGATGCTGCGCAACGGCGTCAAACAGCTGATTGCGCTGGATACCAGCCTGAAGGTGATTGGCGAAGCCAGCAACGGCGAACAGGGAGTGGAACTGGCGAAACAGCTCGATCCCGACCTGATCTTGCTTGATCTGAACATGCCGGGCATGAACGGCCTTGATACGCTCGACAGTATGCGCCAGACCTCGCTTTCCGGCCGCATCGTGGTGTTCAGCGTTTCGAATCATGAAGATGACGTGGTGACGGCACTTAAACGCGGTGCAGACGGCTATTTACTCAAAGATATGGAACCGGAAGATTTGCTGACGGCGTTGCACAACGCCGCCGCCGGGAAAATGGTGCTGAGTGAAGCCCTGACGCCAGTGCTGGCCGCCAGCCTGCGGGAAAGCCGTCCGAGCGGCGACCGCGATATCCAGTCTCTGACGCCGCGCGAGCGCGATATCATCAAACTGATCGCAGAAGGTTTGCCGAATAAGATGATCGCCCGCCGTCTGAATATCACCGAAAGTACGGTGAAAGTTCACGTCAAACATCTGCTGAAAAAAATGAAGCTAAAATCTCGCGTCGAAGCCGCAGTGTGGGTATTGCAGAGTAATGTGCTTTGACAGTCGTCAGCCTTTAAAACCCCCTCCCAACCTCCCCCTTCGCGCAGGGGGAGGAGCAAAGGCAATTCGCCTTTCTGCCTTAGCTAAAAATTCAGCCCCGCATCGTCGCCGTACTGCGGTTGTGCGGTCAGCGGCGGGGAGACATTGAGCGTAATCCAGTTAGATGTCACTTTCTGGGATTTGCTGTCTTCGACCGTGACGGAAAGCCGGTAGCTGTTGGTCGCACCCGGCGAGTTATCCCACGGCGGCACAATCACACTCCAGCCATCAGGGTTACGGTTATTCGCCGGTGGCGTCAGGCTCAGTGCCTGCGTGTCACCCTGCCAGCTCAGCGCCACGATAGAATTCATCGCACGTAATTGCAGTTTGAGCGGCACTGTTTCGCCCGGCTGCAATGACCACGGCGGCGTGGCTAAAAACACCGATAACGTTTTACGCTGCTTAAATTCCATCACCGGCATGTTATTGCGATCGACCATATCCATCCGGCTGCCGCGCAGCGATCGCGCTGCCGCCACATTCTGCGATGACAACTGCTGAGCCAGCGGCACGCCCAGCCGGTAGTTCAGCGTCAGTTTAACCAGATCCTGATTATCGCCGTCCTGCCCCGCCTGATGCTCCGCCATCACCGTCACCAGCGGAACCGGCGTGTAATTGAGTCCGAACGACACCGCCGACGGATTACTCTGGCGCGTTCCGTTACCAAATAAATCGACCTGATCGCCAAAATACTGTTCGTAACTGAGCGACGCACCCAGCTGGCGATAAAACGGCAAATACCCTTTGGTGGAGATGTCATAACCGCGAGCCTGACGGCGCAACTGCGTTGATGTACTGCTGTCGGCTTTCCAGGAGGACAACGGCTGATAATAATTGGTCGAGAATCGCAGATAGTCTGTCCAGGCTTCCGCACCCAGACTGCCCCGCGTCAGCTGACGATCAAAATCATTGTCGATAAACGCGTTGTAGCCCAGCATCCACGGGCCGGTATTGATGCGCTGCCCTAAACCGAAGTTACCGACCGTAGCGTCAGCCGCGCTTTGCAGACCGATCTGACTGTAGACCAGATTGTTTTCAGAATTGTATAACGGGCTGAAGAGCTGACCGGAGCTGCCATCAAGATTATGCCCGGTCACATCCAGCGTGGTACTGACCGTGCCCAGCGGCGAAAGCAAGCTGCTGGTTTCTTTCTGCACCAGTTTGGCGGCCTGAGTGAGCGCCAGCGTTTCGGCCTGTATGCGCAGCGGATCGTCGCTGTCAGTGGTGGTGGTGCCCAGTTCTTTCAGGGTGGTTGCCAGCTGTTTTTCAGTGGCACTCGGGCCGGTATCATTCTTAATATACTGGCTGCCCAGACTCGGCAGAACATTAGTCTGCGGCGCAGTGCCGGTATTAAACGTTGAATGATTATCGCTGGCCGGCAGGAAACCGGTAAGTTTATAGCTGAGGCCGCCGTATTCGGCAGGGTCTGCCGTCAGCGCACTGGCGCTTACAGCATAAAGAGCAGTTCCCCCTGCGAGAATGGCAGGGACTGCGTAACGCTTCAATAAATCAGAAAAAAAATCTGTGACGTTTGTCATGCCTTACACATTTTACAAGTAATATTTGATCTTACCTCACGAGCAGCATAATTCAACCTTCATGCCACAAAAGGTCACACACTCCTTCTCCTTAAGTGAAATCATTTGAATTCATTTCCTTGATGAATACATGGATGATTTGTCATCAGTTCACAAAATCTCATCTAAAATTACATCGAAATAATCAATTCACACACATTTCATAACATTTTTAACACACTAACCATTTATCTTTACAGTCTGTTTTCATTTATCCTTAGCAGGTTAACGATTTCTGATGCCACCCGACTGCTTTAGCAGAGCGTATCTCAAATCAGAATGGCGTTTCTCCGTGGAAATTTTATCCGCCGGTAACAGGCAGGATCAGCGCCATTCATAGCCAGTTGTTGCAACACATAGCCCTTCTAAAAAACAGGGAACATAAATGAGCAAAAAAACATTGCCCGGTGTGACACGCCGGCAGATTCTCTCGTTCACGGCAGCCTCAGCGGTATTGGGCGCAGCCAAAGCCGCAAACGCAGTCACGCTCAAAGGTACGCCCGTGTGGAGCCCCTTCGATGCGAGTCCGCCACCGCAAATTGACATCGATGGCTGGGCGTTCTTCACCGACGCTGAAGCCGCCGCAATGGAAGCCATCGTTGACCGGCTGGTGCCTGCCGATAATCTGAGTGTGGGCGGCAAAGACGCCGGTTGCGCGGTGTTTATCGACCGCCAGCTGGCTGGTTTCTACGGCACCTACGCCCGCCTTTATATGGAAGGGCCTTTCCAGGAAGGCACGCCGGAGCAAGGCGATCAATCTCCGCTGGTTCCCCAGCAACGCTACCGTCTTGGCCTGGCCGCACTGGATAAATATACCCAGTCTCAGCACCAGAAGTTGTTCAAAGACCTGCCCGGTGACCAGCAGGACCAAATCCTGTCCGGTCTGGAAAACGGAAAAATAGCTCTCGATGGGATCGATTCCAAACTGTTCTTCGCCATTGCGCTGAAAAACACCATGGAAGGATTCTTTGCCGATCCGATTTATGGCGGTAACCGCAATATGGTGTCGTGGAAAATGCTGGGCTTCCCTGGCGCACGCTACGACTACCGCGAATATGTCGGCAAACATAACCAGAAACTCGATCTGGAACCGCTGAGTATTTCGGGCGGCGACGCATGGAAAATGAAAAGCTAAGGGCAGAACAACATTATGGCAAAGAAATTACCTAAAACTGATGTGGTGGTGATCGGGCTCGGCTGGGCCGGTTCAATCATCGCCAATGAATTATGCGACGAAGGCCTCAACGTAGTGGCGATTGAGCGTGGCCCGTGGCGCGATACCGCCCGTGATTTCAACGTGGCCACCGTCACCGATGAATTGCGCTACAACAGCCGTCAGGAACTGATGCTGCGCACCCGTCAGAACACCATCACTATCCGCAACAATCCGGCGCAAACTGCCCTGCCAATGCGCGAATGGGGTTCTTTCCATCCCGGCAACGGCACCGGCGGCGCGGGCAACCACTGGGCGGGGATCACCTTCCGTTTCCAGCCGGATGAATTCCGTCTTAAAAGCCATCTGACCGAACGTTACGGCGCTAACGCTATCCCGGAAGAACTGGTGTTGCAGGACTGGGGCACCGACTGGGATGAAATGGAACCGCATTACGCGTCTTTTGAACGCCTTGCCGGGGTTTCCGGGAAAGCCAGCAATGTGAAAGGCGAACATCATGATGGCGGTAACCCGTATGAAGGAATGCGCTCGATTGAATATCCGACCCGTCCGATGGATCAGCCTTATGGTCCGACGCTGTTTGCTGAAGCCGCGCGCAACATGGGGTACAAAGCATTCCCCGTGCCCTCTTCGCTGATTTCCGAGCCTTACACCAACCCGCTCGGCGTGAAAATGGGGCCATGTACTTACTGCGGTTTCTGCACTAACTACGGCTGCGCAAACTACTCGAAAGCCAGCGCCATCACCACCGTGTTACCGGCGCTTATCCGCAAAGAGAATTTCGAAGCCCGCACCAACTGCGAAGTGATGCAGGTACTGACCGATTCCACCGGCAAACGCGCCACCGGCGTGGTTTACATCGATTCTTCCGGCGACGAGTGGGAACAGCCGGCGGATCTGGTGATTGTCAGCGCATTCACCTTTGAAAACGTGCGTCTGATGCTGCTTTCCGGTATCGGCAAACCGTACGATCCGGTGACGTTAAGCGGCACCACGGGTCGTAATTATGCTTATCAGACCGCCAACGGCGTGCAGCTGTTCTTTGATGACAAAAACTTCAACCCGTTCATCGGCGCAGGCGCCGTCGGTATGGGCATTGATGATTTTAACAATGACAACTTTGACCACAGCGGTCTGGGCTTCTTCGGTGGCGGCAGTATCCGCGTGACGCCAATCGGTGGCGCGCCAATCGGTTACCGCCCTGTTCCGCCGGGAACGCCGAAATGGGGCAGCGAGTGGAAAAAAGCCACGGTCGCTAACTACCTCAGTTCTATGTCGATCGGTTGTGAGGCCAGCAGTTACACCACTAAAACCAACTATCTGTCGCTCGATCCAAACTATAAGGATCGTTTAGGTCGGCCGCTGCTGCGTGTGACCTTCGACTTCCCGGAAAATGACCTGAAGATGGCCGCGTATTGCACCGGTAAAGTCGCTGAAATCGCCAAGGCAATGAACCCGCGCCAGCTGGTTGCTAACCCGATGAAAGGCCACTGGAACGGTACACCGTATCAGTCTTCACACGTAGTCGGCGGTTTTGTGATGGGCGCGGATCCTTCCACCAGTTCCGTCAATAAACACCTGCAAGTCTGGGATGTGCCTAACCTGTTTGTGGTCGGCGCGTCGGCCTTCCCGCAAAACCCGGGTTACAACCCGACCGGCACCGTTGGCGCGCTGGCGTTTAAAGCCGCCCATGCCATCCGTAACTTCTATCTGAAAAAACCGGGAGAGATGATCGCATGAAAAAGTTAACGTCATTCTCACTCGGATTACTGGCATTGAGCGTTTCCGGTCTGGCACATGCCGCGGGTGACGGCTCTTTCGATCAGGTAGAACGCGGGCGTTATCTGGCCACCGTGGGCGACTGCGCGGCCTGTCATACGGCCTCAACGCCGGATGCCAAACCTTTCGCCGGTGGCGTGCCGATTGAAACGCCGTTTGGCCGTCTGGTCGGCGCAAACATCACGCCGGATCCGGAAACAGGTATCGGTAAATGGAGCTTCGACGACTTCCAGCGCGCGATGTCCGAAGGCATCGGTCACGGCGGAAAACGTCTGTATGGTGCGATGCCGTTCACGGCGTACACCAAAGTCACCCGTGACGATAACGCCGCCATCTGGGCTTATCTGCAAACCCTGCAACCGGTGCATCACGAAGTCGAAACCAACCAGCTGCCGTTCCCGTTCAACGTGCGTACCAGCCTGATGGGCTGGAACTGGCTGAACTTCAACAAAGGCGAATTCAAACCGCAGATGGATAAGTCTGCTGAATGGAATCGCGGCGCCTATATTGTTGAAGGCCTGGGACACTGCGGAACCTGCCACACGCCGAAAAATATGATCGGCGGCGATAAAGACAGTGAGTTCCTGCAGGGCGCCGTGGTGGAAAACTGGGTTGCTCCGGACATCACCACCAATAAACACACCGGTATCGGCAACTGGACGCAGGAAGATCTGATGCAGTATCTGAAGACCGGTTCTAACCGCTTCGATATGGCATCAGGCCCGATGGCTGAAGAAGTGACGAATTCTTCACAGCACTGGACGGATGCGGATCTCAAAGCCGTAGCGGTTTATCTGAAAGACAGCGGACACGACAGCGGGAATAAAGCCCCTGCGCCGGTGAAAGCGGAAGATAACGCCATGAAAGCCGGGAAGCACATCTATGCTGACCGTTGTTCTGCGTGCCATACGCCGGACGGCAAAGGTCAGGATGGACTGTTCCCGCGTCTGGCTGATTCCGCGCTGATCAATCAGACCAATGCCACATCGCTTATCCGCGTAGTGCTGACGGGCAGCCGTCCGGTCGCAACGGACAGCAAACCAACGGCGCCGTCTATGCCTTCGTTTGATGCCAACATGAGTGACGCCGATGTGGCGAACGTGCTGACGTATATCCGTAACAGCTGGGGAAATGCCGCTGCGCCGGTGTCAGCCTCAGACGTGAAAGACCTTCGTGCAGAACTGAAGAAATAAGCAGGAAACTGCGCATTCAGCATGATCTGGAAATGAGAAAGGCCGCGCAAGCGGCCTTTCTTTTTACAAGCATCACGTCTTTTTACAAGCATCACGGATAAATCAGTGCCTGGAAGGCATCTGCATAATCTGTACTAACAGATGATCGTTATTCTGACTTAATTGCACCAGATGTTTGCATTCCACTTTAATCGCAGTGAGCTGTTCTTCGGTCAGTGAGTACGGCAGGTTAATATCAATGCTGTACATATTTTGCTGCTCTGCCAGTTCAATCAGCCGGACGATATTGGTTTCATCGCTGACCTGCGTGGACACCACCTGTAAAGCCAGTGCGCGTAAGGCTTCCTGCCGGGAATTTTCTTTTTTAGAGCGGGATTTCAGTACCATGCCGAAGAACGGCATCACACCGTAAATCGCGTCAACAAAGCTCCATTTCTTTTTGCAGGATGCGGACAAATACTCCATATAGTCAAAGGTCGCTTTTTGACTGCGCGCATCAGGTACCAGGCGGTTTTCATTCATCCCCTATTCCTCTTCCTGGTCAGGGTCAATCAATTAGGTAAATCAATCTGTAACGATGAAGATATTCACCTATATAATGGCATAATTCACCGATACTTTGCCAGTCGGTTCGGGTGCTTAAGTTTGAGCAATTATTGCCTGATCAGACAAAATTTATCATTTCAGAATTTATCGAAAGTATTTCGCGTATATGGAATTTACGCCGCAAAACTGACATGTTCTATTACGCTCGCAGGATGGCGTCGCCAGCCGGGTCACGCTATCCTACTCACCGGATTTCTTAAAGCAGCAAGCCAATGAATAAAATCGTTTTTGTAGAAGATGATGTAGAAGTCGGCAACCTGATCGCCGCCTATCTGGGTAGACACGATATCGATGTTCTGGTTGAGCCGCGTGGCGATACAGCGCAGGCGCGCATTGAGAAAGAAAAACCCGATCTTGTCCTGCTGGACATCATGCTTCCCGGCAAAGACGGCATGACGTTGTGCCGCGATTTACGGCCGATATTTCCGGGGCCCATCGTATTGCTGACTTCGCTCGACAGCGACATGAACCACATCTTATCGCTGGAAATGGGCGCGAACGATTACATCCTGAAAACGACACCACCGGCAGTGCTTCTGGCGCGTTTGCGCCTGCATTTACGCCAGAGTCCGGCGCAGACCCTGCAGAGCGAACAGCCGGTTCAGGCGCTGACAAGCGGCAATGCCCTGCACTTTGGACAGTTATGTATCGATCCGGTGAACCGTGAAGTCACGCTGGTGGATGAAACTATTGTGCTTTCCACCTCCGACTTTGATTTGCTCTGGGAACTGGCGACCCACGCAGGCCGCATTATGGATCGCGAAGCTTTGCTGAAAAACCTGCGTGGCGTCAGCTATGACGGGCTGGATCGTAGCATCGATGTGGCGATTTCCCGCCTGCGTCGCAAGTTATATGACAACACCCTTGAGCCCTTCCGCATTAAAACCGTGCGTAACAAAGGCTATCTGTTTGCCCCTAACGCCTGGGAGTCGCTGCAGGAATGAAAAAGCTTTTCATCCAGTTCTTTTTGTTACTGCTGGTCTGCTTTATGGTCATGGCGATGCTGGTCGGGCTGGTCTATAAAGTGACCGCGGAGAAAACCGGCCGGCAGTCCATGAACGACCTGATGAAAAGTTCGCTCTATTTAATGCGCAGTGAGCTGAGGGAAATCCCGATCAAAGACTGGAATAAGACCATCAATACGCTGGATCTGAATCTGTCTTTCAAACTGCACATTGAACCTCTTGGCAAACGCAAACTCAGCCCGCTGCTCGATCAGCGCCTGAAAGACGGCGAAATTGTCGCGCTCGATGATGAATATACGTTTATCCAGCGGGTGCCGCGCAGCCATTACGTGCTGGTAGTCGGTCCGATCCCTTATCTGTTTTACATGCACGAAATGCGCGTGCTTGATTTCGTTCTGCTGATGTTCATCGGCCTGTCGCTCGCTTTACCCGTTTTCCTGTGGATGCGTCCTCACTGGCAGGATTTGCTGCGTCTGGAAAACTCGGCGCTGCGCCTGGGTAACGGGCATCTTGACGAACGCATTGATTTTGATTCGACCTCCAGCCTGAACCGTCTGGGTGTGGCATTTAATCAGATGGCGGACAATATCAGCACGCTAGTGGCCAGTAAAAAGCTGCTGATCGACGGCATTGCGCATGAGCTTCGTACACCGCTGGTTCGCCTGCGTTACCGGCTGGCGATCAGCGAAAATTTACCCGAGGCGGAGCAAAACGCCATCAACCGGGATATCGGGCAGCTTGAAGCGCTGATCGATGAACTGCTGACGTATGCGCGCCTTGACCGGCCGCAGGTGACGCTGAATCTTGAAAAAGTGAATCTGGCAGAATGGCTGGAAGACAAAGTCGATGATTTCCGCATGATCACCGAGCGCACGATCCTGTATGACGCGCCGCAAAACAGCGATTTCGGCGGAGTGGATTTACGCCTGATGGAGCGTGTGCTGGATAATCTGGTCAATAACGGGCTGCGTTATTCACAGGAAACCCTGCGCGTCAGCCTGTGGCTGGACGGTGACCTGGCCAGCCTGCAAGTCGAAGACGACGGGCCGGGCATTCCACAGGAAGAACGTCAGCGGATCTTCGAACCTTTCGTGCGTCTGGACCCAAGCCGCGATCGCGCTACCGGCGGCTGCGGGCTGGGGCTGGCTATCGTACATTCCATCGCCGTGGCCTATCAGGGACGCATCGCCGTTGACAGCAGCCCGCTGGGCGGTGCCAGTCTGCGTTTCAGCTGGCCGGTAAAACCGACATTTAATCTGGCTGTTGAGCAGCCTAATAACGAAAATCAGGAAGGGAGCCACAATGACCATCGCTTATAAAAAACTACACGACACCTTCGCCCGCCTCTCCCGCTTTGGCCACTTATCGGCAATTGCAGGCTGGGACGCCGCCGCCATGATGCCACCTGAAGGCGGACAAGCCCGCTCGGAAGCACTGGCTGAACTGAGCGTGCTGACGCATCAGATCCTCACCGCGAAACAGGTTGGTGAATGGCTGGAGCAGGCGGGCGGCGAACAGCTCAACGACGTGGAGCAGGCAAACCTGCGTGAGATGCGTCGTCATTACCAGCAAGCCGCACTGCTGCCGGAAAGCCTGGTGCAGGCAAAATCACTGGCGGGTGCGCGTTGCGAGCAGGCATGGCGCATTCAGCGCAAAAGCAATGACTGGGAAGGTTTCGCTGATAACCTGAAAGAAGTGGTGAAATTAAGCCGTCAGGAAGCGCAGCTGCGTTCAGAAGCCGCGGGCATCAGCCGCTACGATGCCCTGCTCGATTTATACGAACCGGGTATGACCTCGCAGAAACTCGACGTGCTGTTTGGCGATTTGAAAACCTGGTTGCCGGATTTATTGCAGACAGTGGTCGAAAAGCAAAAATCTGAAACCCGCATCGCGCCGCAGGGTCCTTTTGACATCGAAAAACAGCGCCAGCTTGGGCTGAAAGTGATGGAACGTCTGGGCTTTAACTTTGGCGCCGGTCGTCTGGATGTCAGCGCGCACCCGTTCTGTGGCGGCGTGCCGCAGGATGTGCGTATCACCACGCGCTATAACGAAGATGAATTCCTCAGCGCCATGATGGGTGTGATCCATGAAACGGGTCATGCGCGTTATGAGCAGAATCTGCCGAAAGAATGGCTGGGGCAGCCGGTTTCTAACGCACGCTCAATGGGCGTGCATGAATCTCAAAGCCTGCTGTTTGAGATGCAATTAGGTTGCAGCGAGCCGTTCCTGAAGTCAGTTTACCCGCTGGTAATCGAGCAATTCGGCCATCGCGAAGGGCTGGATGAAAGCAACTTTATGAAACTCAACCAGCGCGTTCAGCCTGGTTTCATCCGCGTTGATGCTGATGAACTGAGCTATCCGGCTCACGTGATTTTGCGTTATGAAATCGAAAAAGCACTGATGGAAGGTGACGTTGAAGTTGACGATATTCCGGCCTTGTGGAACAGCAAGATGAAGGAATATCTGGGCATCAATACCGTCGGGAATTACCGCGACGGTTGTATGCAAGATATTCACTGGACCGACGGCGGATTTGGTTATTTCCCAACGTATACGCTGGGTGCCATGTATGCCGCGCAATTGTTCCAGACGGCCAACAAAGCGATCCCTACGTTGCAGGACGATATTGTACGCGGCGACCTGACGGCGTTGTTCCAGTGGTTGCAGCAAAATATCTGGCAACACGGCAGCCGTTTCTCGACCGATCAGCTGATCAAAAATGCCACGGGCGAAACGCTGAATCCGGCGTTCTTCCGCGCGCATCTCGAAAATCGCTATTTGTAATTCATCTGTAATTCAGCTGTAAAAAACACCTCCTTTTCGCAAAGGAGGTGTTCTTCAACGACCTGCTACCTGAGCTCTTTATCCTGCGACGTGATATTTCAGCCGGTATTCGCCAGAGCCAACCTTTGCGGTAAATCCTTCTGCATTACGGATAAATTTCACACCATCGGCTTCCAGTAAAGTTTCAGCGCCCGTCAGCACCAGAGTAGCGGAAGTATTTGCCGGAACATTCACGCAAAGACTGACGTCCTGACCACTGACGTCCCAGCGGACGCCTATTGCGCCGTAAACTGACTGATAGCGCGTTTCCAGCCAGTTCAGGCCACCGCCGGTCAGCGGTTTGATGATGAAATGCTTGAATCCGGGCTGTTCCTCGTCCGCTTCAATCCCCGCCGCCACACGGTAAAGCCATTCGCCCACTGCGCCGTAAGCATAGTGATTGAAGGAATTCATGTCAGCGCTCCACATACTGCCGTCCGGTTTAATGCCATCCCAGTGTTCCCAGATGGTGGTGGCACCGGCTTTCACCTGATACAACCATGACGGAAAATCGTTTTTCAGCAGTAAATTCCACGCTTCTTTGACGCGGCCATTCTGGCTGAGTGCATGGCAGAAATACGGCGTGCCGACAAAACCGGTGACCAGATGGCCGTCGTGTTCTTCGAGCAGTTCAACCAGCGTATCAGTCGTTTTCTGGCGAAACGCCTCGGGTACCAGATTGAAATACAGCGCCAGAATGTGAGCGGTTTGCGTTCTGGCCGTCAGGCCCCCGGACGGTGTGAAGAATTCCTCCTGAAAACGCGCGACAATCGCCTGATGCAGGGCATGGTAATGTTCATAGTCTGCGTTGCGTTTCAGCACTTTGGCGGTTTTAGCGAACAATTGCGTGGAGTAAGCGTAATACGCCGTGCAGGTCAGGTCGTTTGGCGTGGCACCGAAGTAACTGCCCTCTTTTGCATCCAGCGCCACCCAGTCGCCGAACTGCAATTTGTAGCGCCAGATATGATTTTCGGCATGGTCAGTCATGAAATCAATCCAGCCTTTCATGCTGCCGTACTGGTTTTCCAGCACGTTGGTATCGCCATACATCAGGTACATCGTCCACGGATTGATCACCGCCGCATCCGCCCACGCCGATGCGGAATGGGTTCCGCCTTCCGACAGTAAACGGTCTTTGCCACAATAGCCGGTAAGGATATCCGGGATAACGTGCGGTACGGCGCCTTCCGGCGTCTGGTCATAACGAAGATCGGTCAGCCATTTGGCGAAGAAATTACGGGTTTGCATCAGATAGCTCGCCGTGCGGCAAAAAATCTGTGCATCACCCGTCCAGCCCAGCCTTTCGTCACGCTGCGGGCAGTCCGTCGGCACATCAACAAAGTTACCTTTCAGGCCCCACAAAATGTTGTGATGCAACTGATTTAATTCAGGATTTGAGCAGGCGAAATAACCGGTCTGTTCCATTGCGGAATGCAAAACAATCGCAGTGAAATTATTCAGATCCAGCGGTACCGGATACTCCTCTACTTTCACAAAACGGAATCCCTGCCAGGTGAAATGCGGATGCCAGGTTTCTTCGCCCTCACCTTTGAGAACATACTCAGTGCGCTGCGTGGCTGTACGCAGATTATCTAGATACACATTGCCCTGCGCATCCAGCACTTCAAAGTGGCGGAGCACCACTTTATCGCCCGCGTTGCCCCGGACCGTAAACTCTACCCAACCGCTGAGATTCTGACCAAAATCCATGACGGTATCGCCCTGCGGCGTGGTGATTAACCGAACCGGTTTGAGTTCTTCCATTTTTCTGACCGTGTTACTTCCCTGTGCGACCAGCGTGGATTTTTCATGCGTCACACGACTGACCGGGCGCCAGGCATTGTCAGAGAAACCTTTCGCGCACCAGCCGGGTATTTCCCGGCGCGCATCATAAATTTCGCCGTCATAGATTTCTGAAAAAAGAATGGCGGAGTCGTGGCATTTCCAGCTTTCATCACTGACCACAACCTCCTGAGAACCGTCTTTGTAATTGATGACCAGTTGCGAAATAAACGCAGTTTGCTCACCGTAATAGTTACGATGACGGCTGAAACCCATATCGCCTTTGTACCAGCCTGCACCTGCAATGGCGCCAATGACGTTTTCACCCTTTTCCAGATGGCTGGTCAGATTATAGGTCTGATAAAGTAAGTGATTGTGATAACTCGTCCAGCCCGGCGTCAGGGCATCTTCTCCGACTTTCTGGCCATTAAGATGTAATTCATAAAGCCCCAGCGCGCTGACATGAATAAAGGCTGACTGAATATCTTCAGTACAGTTGAGGACAAACGATTTTCTCAGTAATGTGCCCGCGGACTGTTCTTTATCAGCCGGTGTTTCAGCAGAAATAAAATCAGCCTGCCATTCGTGTGTATAAAGTACCCCGGATATCATCTCTGCGGGAGAACTCCAGTTACTGGTCTCGCCATAATTATCACGCACCTGCACACGAATAAAATAATGCTGGGACGAGGTAAGCATTAATTCCATTAACGGAACATTATTTGAACAATCGCTTTCCTGCCATTCCCCGCGAAGCAGAATATTATCAAAATTCTGTTGATGGCTAATCTGGATCCGATACGCCGTTTGCCGGACGTTTCTGTTGTGGCTTTCAATCTCCCAACCCAATACAGGAAGTTCCTGCACGCCTGATAATGCGGATTCCTGATTCAGTGTAAGTCTGGTTACTGCGAGCATAATTCGTGACTCCTTTCGTAATTTCGGTGAAATAGATAACTAAATTTGTTTGACAGCGGATGCCGGATATTCAGGCGTTGTTTCTTTTATGAGCACTCCGGCCTCACTGTTAAATTCGTTTCGTTGTTTTCCGTGGAAACAGATCCAGCCGATCAATAATCCGGAAGCCACTGTCGCGGATAACAGGGTATAAAGCACCTGCGGTCCGGCTTCCAGTAACAGCGGCGTAATAAAGGCCAGTACACCGCATAACAACCGGGAGATAGCAACGATAATACCTTGCGCCGTCGATCTCAGCATGGTTGGGAACGATTCCTGTGACCAGACTTTCATGATCCCTTCGAAAGCCAGTCCGCTGCCTATAGCAGTAAAGAATAGACAACAGAACCAGGAGGCAGGTGAGAAATTAAATAATACCGGCAGGAAGAATCCGCCCGCGAAACAAATAGCCCCCAGAATAAATGCGGGAATACGTTTCGGCGTATCAACAAAGCGCATAAACATGATCCCGGCGAACACTCCGACCGGCATGGTCAGCAGATTCCACAGCGAATTTTGTTCAACAGAAATACCCACTACGTTTACCGCGATATAAGTGCCAAACTGACCACCGGTATTCGCGGCAAGATTGGTGAAAGCGTAAAACAGACACAGCGCAATAAACGGCCACAAGTATTTCCCGTGGATGAGATCTTTAAATGAGGCTTTTTGCGCCCGCACCGTCACAATGCCTGCACGCCTTTCGTTTCTGGCGATCAGCCATAACGGGGATTCCGGGATGGTACAGCGCAACGCCAGTAAAACGACGGCCACGGCGCAGACATGCAGATACATAATCTGCGCACCGGGCCGCCCCCACCCGCCTACGACGGCAGAAATTGCCATCGTGCTGCCAATCCCTAAGAACCACAGTAGATTCGACAGGCCGATAATCTTGCCGCGGTTTTTGTCTGTTGCCGCTTCGGCAATTGTCGCCAGAGAAACGGGTAAATCTGCGCCGGTAGCCAGCCCGACCAGCAATGTTCCCGCCAGCAGCAGCGCAAAAGTGTCGCCGAATGCCAGAAACAACGTGCCGATAATGATCATTATCATGGTGGCAATAAAGACTTTGCGTCTGCCGTAACAATCGCCCAGCCTTCCGCCTGTCAGTGCTCCCAGCGCAATGCTCAGCGTGAGTATTCCTGAAAGTATTCCTATCTGAACTACCGTGGTGCCGATCGTTTTCTGATAAATAACCAGAGCCGTTCCGTTTGAAACAATAGCAGCAGAATCAATATATGACGCCATGCCGGAAACCACCCCGACGTACCAGGGATTAGGTTGTTTAGTGGTTGACATAATAATGTCCTTCAGAGGTGTACGTGAATTAAATGATCCTTGAGAGGTCCTTTCTGTTTACTGTTATTATGGTTAGCTATTACTGCTTTAAAGTATTGCTTTAAATTATTACCTTGAATTATCAAAACAGGTTATTACTGCGTAGTTGAAATAACACTGTTACTGACTCTCATCCTTTCCTGAGAAGGTGTCCTTTGAAACTGTTTCTTATATGCTTCCGTCAGGCGTGATGTGGTGGAAAATCCACACAGCGTGGCTATTTTCCCTATACTTAAATCCGAGGTACGCAATAACTCCTGCGTTTTTAATAAACGGTAGCGCTGCTGGAACCTTTCCGGTGTAAAGCCGGTAATCTCCTTTATAAACCTGAACATGGTTCTTTTAGCGACACCGCTTTCTTCGCACAAATAATCCCAGTTAATTGTGCAGGTATAATTTTCGCGCAGATGATTCAGCAGATGGCGCTTCCCTGACTCTGTCTCACTGGCACGACATTCTTTACGCATGGCACACTGGTAAAGCATCACTATCATCGATAATAAATAAGACTCTGCGGTCGCAAAGTAGGCTTTATCATATCGGGCATCACATTGCCGGGTGATTTTTTCCGTCAGTTCAATTACTCTGGCCAATTCTTCATCCGTTAATCCTGTACGACGTCTCTTCATCGACCCGGTATATTCTTTGATCCCTGCCGTCAGTTCAGCGATGTTATTGATAAAATGAAAAGGTCGTTCTTTATGTAGCAGAATATTGATTATTGACAACTTATTAGTAGATTCATAACAGTGAACATCGTGCGCGCTGACGATAAAAAAGTCGCCTTTATGAATAAACTCCACCTGATCGTTGATGATATGAAAGCCGCTGCCATTGCGGACAATAACCAGTTCATCAAATTCATGCACGTGTACATCTTCCATCGACTGTCGGTTCATATCGAATAAACTGAAAGCATGATGTTCTGATAGAAAGAAATCACTGACCTTGAGTATTTTCATGCATTCACCGAGTTAATGATTAATATAATTCACTGTAACTTTACCGGGTCATTTAAATATATCGTGTCGATGAAAAGATTAGACCGTAATAATTATGACAAGTCTATACGATGCACTGGCACTGTGGCGTAAGCGCCCGTGACATTTGTTTCATTTTTGTATCAGAAATCTCATTTCAGGACCGACAGACGTAAAAAAGCGCAGAAAAATCTGCGCTGGGTAAAACGTGTTGCAACGGTTCTCTGTCCGTTATGTCTGATGCAACCGGTGTTTATGCCCTTTCATCAGGCTCAGCGACGCAGAGAAAGCGGCACCTTCATCCCCGGCCATAATGGCTTCGTAAATCCTCTTATGCTCATTCAGACACATGCCCCCATCTTTTGAGGAATACTCAAAAAACCATTTGAATATCGTGGTCAGCACGTTGCCAAACGGCACATAAAAACAGTTACCGGAGGCAATAAAGATCATCCGGTGAAATTTTGTATCGATATCCACCCACTGCTCAGCATCAAAATTTTCCGCGACATGACACATCTGTCGGTAAATCCGCGAAAGTTCGATACGCTGTTCTTTGCTGGCATTCACGGCGGCCAGCGCGGTAGCGTGCGGTTCAATGGCTTTGCGAAATTCCAGAAACTGGTGATAGATTTCTTCTGTCGCTTCCATGCCCTGCATCCATTCCAGCAACTGCGGATCCAGCATGTTCCACTGCGCGCGTTCTTTGACGCGGGTGCCGATTTTAGGCCGCGACTCCAGCAGCCCTTTGGAGGTCAGCAGTTTCAACGCCTCGCGCAGTGCGGTACGGCTGACGCCAAACTGTTCGCCCAGCTCGATTTCACTTGGCAAAATGGCTCCCGACGCCAGTTCGCCCGACAGGATTTTACGTGCAATATCACGTGCGATATGAGTATTCAGGCCACGGGTCATGCCTGCGGCGGTTTCAAACTGCAACGTCATGCTCTTCCCTTTTTACTGTGCAGATTGCCGACATCATAGTTCAGGCGACAGCACGCTGCATGCGGCCGTCGCACTGAAACACCCAAACTGTGCGCTACGGCGCCATCTGACCGCCATTAACGTCTAATATCTGGCCGGTGATGTAACCGCTGCAGGCGTGCGAGGCGAAAAACAGGTAAGACGGTGCCAGTTCTTCCGCCGAACCGAAACGTCCCATCGCAATTGACCCGGCGATTTTCTCACGCACTTCTGCACTTTTGTCTGCATGAAAAACGGTGTCGATAGTGCCCGGCGCGATAACATTGAAACGGATATTGTCTTTGGTGAATTCCTTCACCCAGTTACGGTGAACGTTGTGCAGCCAGGCTTTTGAGGCCGCGTACAGACTCGCTCCCGGCCCGCCGCCTTCACGTCCGGCAATGGAACCGGTGCTGATCACCGACGTGGTTTTGCCGCTTTGTTTCGCTGCATGACGTAAATGCGGAATGGCGAATTTTGTCACCATCAGCGCCGAACGGGCATTCAAATCCATCACATGGTTATAAAAATCGTCGTCGATGTTTTCCAATCCCTGACGCCCGCCAAGACCGCCGGCGTTATTAATCAGTACATCTATTCCGCCAAAACGCTCGACAAAGTTCGCCACCAGTGCTTCGCATTCGGCAGATTTCGTGACATCTGCGCCAAAGTACGCCACTTCGCCGCCATTTTTAGCGATATCAGCCGCCAGTTTATTGAGGCTGGCATCATGACGATGGCCGTTAATCCCGACCTTTGCGCCCGCCGCCGCAAATGCCTGCGCCGCCGCCAGACCAATACCTTTAGTTGAACCGGTAATCAAAATACGCTGACCTTTCAAATCGTTAAACATAATGACTCCTTTATGATTCAGGGATGTTCAGAGGTGAGACGGATTGCCACGCCACGCTGAACGCGTCTTCCGCTGCCGGTGCGGCACGGTTACTGATGCAAACGTTCAATGTGCGATTATTGGCAAAGAAAATATTCAGTTCGGTTTGCTCATCGTCATGGCTCACCACGATGATGCGTTCGGCCTTACCGTGCGCATCAACAGACGTTTCGCTGGCTTCGTCGAAAAAACCGTGGGTTTCAAATACGCTGGCAAAAATGGCATTCGTGCCGTGAGTACGCAGCAGTAATGCCGGTTCGCAGCGCAGGTTGAAATGTGGGTCGTTCGCACCGGTACGGGCGACAATCAGTTGGCCGCCTTCAGGGAAAGCGCTGACCAGCGTGCGATAACTGTCGCCGTCAAGCCAGCTGAACAGTGCCGAATCCCCCGCGGCGATTTCAGCGCGCCCGCCATCCCATAAGTGCTGATAACCGTGATCTTTGCCCAGGGGTTTCAGCTCGCCGGGCACCTCCAGGGCAGCGTCTGTACGGACAAACTGACCGAGATGATGCAGACAATAATCGTAACCATGTGGCTGTGCGCTGGTCAGGCGAAATACGTCCACCATCAGCGGTGATGAAAGTTCCGGCAGGCTGAGCATCAGCACCGTCCGTTGCTGGTCGACGCCCGGCGTGTAGTTTTTCAGCCGGGCGCTCATACCCTGTTTTTCCGGATTATCCGTCACGAAGAAATGCGGTTCACCCCAGCGTTTTTCAGCCTCAAGGCTGTCACCGTGATTCTGGCTTTGCCCGTCCACCACCACGGTGTTGTGCGCGACAGTTTGCTTGCAGTAGCTGTTATTTTCAGGGATGTATCGTCCGCCGAATTTCGGCTCGACGTTTACCCAGCGGCCAAAACCGTAATCACGCAGGAACTCACGTCCGCGGCTGAACAGGCTAAGATGCAGGCCGTCAAAGTGTCCGTGATTGAGTGCCGAATGCAGGCGCGGAATACTGCCGTGCTGGCCGTACCACATCAGCGCCATATCCTGATTCTCTGTATTGCTCCGCAAAATACCGATGCCGCCCTGCGTCCCTTCAGGGCCATCACGTAGCTGGACGCTGCCCCACTTCACAGGCCGCGCGGGCGATTGCTGCAGCGCGTCGGATAATTCCAGCGCGGCGGTGCTGACCCAAACGGTGTGCTGTTGTTGGGCAACGGCAATCCACTGCGGATTGTGGCCGTAACGGGAATAACAGACGCTGGCGGCGATCACCGCGCCATCATCACGGATATTGATGGTTTTCGAGGAATCATTCAGCGCAGGCCAGGTTCCGTCGGGGAAAGCGGTCTGCATCAGGGCTTCACAGGTTTTCCTGATGATCTGCTCGCGGAACGTATAAATCTCCAGTTCCGGCTGGCGACGTTCGATGGCCTCACTTAGCAAAAGCAGCGGGCGCAGCGCAAAACGGTGATAATACGGGCCTTCGATGTAATATCCGTCCGGCGAGAAAAGCTGGCTCAGCTGGGCAAAAAAACCGCCACTTTCACTGTCGCCTTGCAGTCCGTATAACGCCTTTTCCACCAGCGCTGAATCGCCAAGCACGTAACCGCTGATTGCCGCTGCCGCCACCGACCAGATGCCGTGGTTGTGCACGATATCGAAATCTTTGGTATGCCGGTTCAGCGCGTCATCCGCCATCACCTGAAACAAGTTTGTTTCAATATTTTCCCGCTGAACCTCGCTGAGCGCCGGGATCAGGCAGTGATAGCCTTCGACGGCGTACAGCCAGAACATGTTTTCATTCAGCGTCTGATGGAATAAACGGCCCGGTGAATTACTGTCTTTGCTGATGCCACTGCCCAGCGACAGATAAATCGCGGCATAACCGTTCAGCAGCGCCAGCGCATAATCCAGGTAACGCGGCTCACCGGTGATCAGATATAAACGCCCGGCCAGATTGATCGCCTGGTAGTTTTGTTTGTGCTGCGTATGCTCAGGCCCGCCCGCTTCGCCGTGACCGGGAATATTCAGCGGTTGCGCGAGCATTTGTTCCAGCGTGATGATGTGCGCCCGCAGCGCCGCGCCCAAAGGGGAATCCGCGTTAATCTGTTCACGCAGTTTCTCCGCTTCACTGACGCTTATCAGCAACGGCTGCCAGTCATTCATTTTTTATCCTCCGTCACCTGTGGCGCGACGTATCCCTTCGCAAAGGAAGGCAGTGAAAGCAACCAGGTTTCTCTTTCAGCTTCCATGACTGCGCCGCGGGTAACGTCTTCGTGATAGCCGCCGGAAGCCGGTTTCACCGCTCGCGGCAGAGTGAATGTTGCGCTGCGAATTTGCTGCTCGTAGCGTTTTTCACCGGTGGCATTATCCGCCCAGGAAAGTAACGGCACCGGACGCACGCGGATCTGATCAAGTGATTTGTACGGCCAAGGCAGCGCCGGATCGGTAAAGCGCGCCATGAAATCCAGCGATTTGAGCACACTGCCACCCTGCGGCGTCTGGTAATGCCACAGGTCGATACCGTTTTTCTGCGCCAGCACCGCCATCATGCTGATCGCCTGTAAATTGAAATAGCTGTAATGAAACGATCGCGTCCGCGCCAGTTCAGCGGGCTGCGTGCCATCGGGTTTCAGCTGCACATCCAGCTTGCTTTTCATCAGCTTCGCCATGTCGCCAATCACCGCTTTATCGCCCAGATACCACGCAATACCGGAAACCTGCGTCACATACCAGTTGCCGTGATTGTTCTCCGTGCGTCCTTCCTTTTTGGCAATTTTGCTGCCCTGCAACCACTGCAGATAATCCGTCATCCACGCGCGCATTTGCTGTTCATCGTTGTCGGTCCACGCCGGATTACCGCGTAACAACACTAACGAATCCACAATCCGGGTAGAGAAATAGCGTCCATCCAGCACTCCGGCGTTGCGCCCCGGCGAGATACCCGGCACGCCTTGCGCATAATTCAAATTCGGGTTCATTCGCGTTTGTGGGGTGATAAACCAGGTGCGCAGCAAGCTGGCAGCTTTATCCGCGTATTTCTGTTCGCCGGAGAAATACCAGGCCAGCGTCAGGTTCTGCACCCGGGCGGTAAAATCAGCCAGCCGCACGCCATCACTCTGATCATTTTTGCTGGCGGGATTCACATGACCGTCTTTACGGATCCACGGCAGACCATCAGGTTTGCTGTCATCCGGCCACCAGTACGCGCTCAGGCTGAGATAATCATGTTTCGAACCGCCCGGCGGCGTCATACCTTTGTCGGTCACGCTCAGTTCAGGCTTTTTCAGCGCGGAATCCGCCGCCGCCAGCAGATGCTGATACGCGTCGGTGGTTTGTGGCGCGGCATTGTGGTCACGCAGTTGCTGGCGGACAACGGCCATCTGCGCCGGATTCAGAAATGCCGGTTCAGCGGCCAGTACGCCCGCAGAAACCGTCATCAGCCCCAGCAGCAGCGTTGCGCCGGTCGTCATTCTGTTCACGGTTCTTTTCACCTTTTTGCCCTGCATTAACTTCATGTTTTCTCCCGACTCCGCGCCATTGTCCCGATGAGATCTCTCGCTTTAGTCATACTAATAAAGCAATGAACGTTCAGTTTTGCCAGTCAGAATTAACTTAAATACCCACATTACGCCCGACAAGTGACCGGAATCACAATTTAATAACAAACTAAGCATTTCTTATTTGTCCGACTTTTAATTTCATTTACCTCTTCTACGCTTGCTCAATACATAACCAAAAACATCTCACCCTACAAACGAGAGAGTCACGACAATGGATATCAACGTTCTGGTCATGATCGGTTACTTCGTCTTAATGATTGCCATCAGTTATGCGTTCAAAAAGATGGCCTCCGGCTCGTCAAGCCACTACTTTCGCGGCGGCGGGCGAATGCTCTGGTGGATGGTCGGCGCGACCGCCTTTATGATCCAGTTCAGCGCCTGGACGTTTACCGGTGCGGCCGGACAGGCTTACCGCTACGGGTTCAACGTCGTCAGCGTGTTCGCCGGTAACGTGTTCGGCTATCTGGTCGCCTGGTGGTGGTTCGCCGCCCGCTTCCGTCAGTTACGGGTTGATACTGCCACAGAGGCGATTAACCATCGCTTCGGCAGAGGTAACGAACAATTTTTCACCTGGATGATTATCCCGCTGAGTATCCTCAGTGCGGGCGTGTGGCTGAACAGTCTGGCCGTGTTTGCCAGTGCAGTATTCCAGCATGACATTACGCTGACGTTATGGGTGACGGGCATCGTGGTGCTGGTGATTTCGCTGCTGAGCGGCGCGTGGGGTGTGGTGGCAAGTGACTTTGTGCAGACGCTGGTGGTGGCGATTATTTCCATCGCCTGTGCGGTGGTGGCGTTGTTTAAAGTCGGTGGGCCGGTGAAGCTGGTGACAGAATTCCCTTCCGGCTTCTTTACCGGTCCGGATGTTGGCCCGCATTATATTTCACTGCTGGTAGCCTGCTTCCTGTTCTTCTTTATCAAGAACGTGCAGAGCATCAATAACCTGCAAGATTCCTACCGTTTCCTGAATGCCAAAGACAGTTTTAATGCCAAAAAAGCGGCGCTGTTTGCGCTGGTGCTGATGCTGGTGGGCACGATTATCTGGTTCATCCCGCCGTGGGCGGTAGCGATCCTTTATCCTGACGCGGCGACGGCACATCCGGAACTCGGCAAAAACGCCACCGATGCGGTGTATCTGATTTTCGCTGAACGCGCGATGCCAATGGGCACCGTCGGTCTGCTGATGGCCGGCTTATTCGCTGCGACAATGTCATCGATGGACTGCGCGCTGAACCGCAACTCGGGGATTTTCGTACGCAGCTTCTGGACGCCGATCATTAACCGTAACAGCGAACGCAGCGATAAATACCAGCTGCGCGTGGGCCAGATTGCCTGCGTGGTGAATGGCGTGCTGGTCATTTTGGTGGCGCAATACATGCACACCATGCAGACCGTCAGCCTGTTCGATCTGATGATGAAAGTCGGCACACTGATGCAGGCACCGATTGTCGTGCCCCTGTTCCTGGGCGTGTTTATCCGCAAAACGCCTGACTGGGCGGCGTGGATCACTGTATTGTTTGGTTTATGCGTGTCTTACGTGCTCGCAAACTTGTTCACCGCGCCGGATGTCGCCCGTCTGCTGGGTATCACACTGACCAAACGCGAACTGCTGGACGTCGCCATCATGTGGAACATTTTTGCCCATCTGGTGTTTACCGGCGGCTTCTTCTGCCTGACGACGCTGTTTTATCGTGAGAACGCCTCGGCGAGAAATACCCAGCGTCAGCAGTTCTTTACCGATATGGAAACGCCGGTCTATGCCGACCATAAGCAGGATGAGTTCGACCGGTTACAGCGCGATAAAATCGGCCGCATTTCGATGTACATGGGTGCGGGTTTACTGCTGATGGTGCTGGTGCCGAATCCGCTGTGGGGACGTATTTTATTCCTGTTGTGCGCCCTGTCCATTCTGCTTTTCGGCTGGATTTTACATCGCAGCGCAGAGAAAGGTATGAAAGCGGCACAGGCTGAAAAAGCATTGAAGAGGAATGTGGCGACGTCTCAGAGATAGCGAAAGTTATCCGCGATACCGGTTATAAAAAACCCGCTTGATCAGCGGGTTTTAAAGTCAGACAAAAAGAGAGCACCGGATTTACTTCGGAAGTTCTGTTACCTGTTTCACTTCAGTTTTGCTGATCTGCTGTTTCACACCGTTGGCATCGGTGTATTCCAGCAAGCCGGAATCGGCTTCTTTTGGTTTGCCGTCACTGATGATGGTTCGCGCATCATTCGTCTGGATGGCATAACTTGTGCGTGTACAGCCCGACAGCGCAGCGACACATAACACAGCTGCTAAGGGTAAAAGTAATGTCCTATTCATGATCTTCATGATCTTCTCCTTTCGTTATACGTTTCCGGATAAATCAGTTATCCAGTTCGCTCATGTTTTTAACCTGATCGCGATTAATCTGCTCGGTCTTACCGGTTTCCGCATTGGTATAGGACACCAGACCTGTATCGTCATCTACCTGAGGTTTTCCGTCCGTCACGATGGTTTTTCCGTCCGTCGTTTTAATAGCCTGGTTCGATGCACAGCCAGCCACAAACAAAATTGAAACGGCGACCAGCGATGCGGCGATTAGGTTATTCCTCTTCATACATTTCCTCCTGAAAGGGTTCTGACTTAACAATTAGCTTAGTAAGTATAGTCACTCTTTCGGGAGGCCTTGGAAAATAGGACAAACGGAAGTTTTTTGACTGTTTTATCAGCGACCTTTAAGGCGCTCGATGGCCAGTTGCAGCGCATCATTAGGCTCGCCAATGGCATCAACCGCCTCTTCCTGAGCGCGACCCAACCATAATGCCAGCCGCTCACGGCTAATTTCCTGGCCGTTTTGCGCAAACATCAGACAGCACTCACCCACCATACGGCAGGCTTCCTCAAAGGCCATTTTTGAATTTTCCACCGCCACTCCCTTCAACACCCAAAAAAAGACACATATTGTTTAACGGCAGAGTCAGGAAAAAGTTGCCCTTTTTTACCCAACCTTTACCATAATGCTTTCTGAGTTGTTGTTTACGGATGAGTACCCATTCCCCCCTCTGATGACTGACAACTGTCCCGATTCAGCTAAAAACCGCTTAAGAATATTCTGCATTAGTATCCATTATTCCTAAAAATACCTGTACAACTTTGTGCATCTTGTATAACTTTATAGTCACACAAGTAATCATTAACTACGCACACATTAACAAGAGGATATGTCATGCGTCAGACCAAGCACGATGGATTGTCTCCGGAGACCTCCCCTTCTTTATACGGTCAGGGTTTTTCTAAAGAGGAAACAATGGGACGCGTTGTGGTTGAAATTCTGGAAGCAGGCAAGAACCTTAATCGCAAGGCGTTGTGTTCAAAACTGTTGAATCGTGTTGAATCCGCTGGCAGCGAAGAAGAGGAAAAGCACTATATGAAGCTAATCCGTCTGGTTCTTGAGCGTGACTCATGATTTGTTGAGATTTAAGTAAAGATTGGCTTCATAGAATTTCGGTTTGACATATTATGCGGGCTTGATTAATTCATAGCCTACCAATACTTTATTCCCGATGTTGTAGTTCCTGGTGGTTTGAAGTAATAACTCTGAACCTGAAGCTAATCTGTCCAAGACCTTTGGTCAGCGTATATTCAGAGGCTGATAATATGTATAGAAGTAATGAAGAAAAGTTAACGGACAAGCTGATTGGTGAGGCAGTAATATCCTTACTTAAATCTAAAAGTCCAATTTCAATCGACAGACTCATTAAGCAGTTACAGTTTATGGCTGTAAATGCTGAGAACTTAACTCGAAAAAGCGCCCTGGAGCAGATCATAAATGAGATGCGCCACGATCAGGCTGATAAGCGTGCGCGTGTCAGTTATGAAGTACGGGACGTCGACAATGTACGACACTTTTTCAATACTGAAGGGCCGTCCGATGACCAGAAAAAACATTGATACATCAAACGAGTGTGCCGTGAGCCACAACGACTCGATAGTATCAAACTCATCTCAGTCGATGACAGACGCAGTCAATCAAACAGGGATTTTTCAACAATTTTCTAACGTGAGCGAACTCTACTCCAGTGAAGCCGAAGTTCTGGGTGCCGCAATTCGTCTGATTCTGGCGAAGAAAGGTACGGTGACCCATAAAGCCATCATCATGCATCTGATCAATCAGCTTGAAACCACATCAGATGTCGTGCAACTGGATATTCTGCGCGGCGCACTGGAAATGGTCGTGGGCATGACGCCCGATGATGCCGGGTTCTGATCCCTGAACAAGGGTCTGCTCTATTATTCGCTTCGCGCTCAGTCTTAGCAGTCACAGACGGGCGCGGAATCTTTCAAATAACCGGTTCCGAAGAACAAACGCGGAGGGTATTAAAATGCAAGATGTGTCTTATACTCATGTAACATTGGCTGATTATATTCTGGCAGAAGACCCTGAACTTCTGGTTGAAAACGAAACGGTCATCCGTCTTTATCAAAACTTAAAAAAACAAAAAGAAGTAGTTACTCATAAAGATATTATTCTTTGTCTGATTCAGAAGATTGAACAGGAAAGTGATGCAGGCAAGCAGGATGTCTACCTGGAAGCACTTGAATATGTTGTCTACCGCACACCTGATGATGATATTTTATAAATTAACAGCAACGCATTATGAAATGAGCCCGGCAAATATCATTTGCCGGGCTCATTCATTTATCACTTATGCGCAGATGACAAGTTCTCAGAGAGCCTGATTCCCCGACTGGTATTCATAGGTGACTTCCGGCCAGGTAATTACCGGCGTGCCCTTCAGTCTTGGCTCAGCAAATAATTCGCCCTGGAAATTACACACTCCTGCCGCATCCAGCCACATCCACTCTTCGGGTTTTTCAACACCTGTTGCGATGACTGAAACTTCTAACGAAGAGCAGAATCTGATAATTGCCTGAACGACGGCCTGTTTAGGTCCGCTGGTATGAATGTCACAAATCATATTGCGATCAATCATAATTTTGTCTGGCTGACATTGAGTCAGCAGCAGCAATCCTGCGGAACCTGCCCCGAAATCGTCAATTGCCAGACGCATTCCTGAGGCTTTCAGCTGTTTCATCGCGTTAGAAAACTTGTCTTCACGGGTAATGACGCCGTTCTCGGTGATGGCCACCACAATCTGTTCAGGAACCAGGCCACTTGCGGTGATGTCATTAACCAGAGACTCCACAGCATCTGGCACCATCACCAGTGTCATAGGCAAAAGTTTGATAGAAAGCGTTTTGTCGCTGATCCCCATTTTCTGGGCCATGGCAAAAGCCAGCTTTTTGGATTTGAGATCTGCCTCGTAGATTGTTGTTCCGGACAGCCGGGAGTAATACTCCATCGCTGAACCGCCTTCCGGCCCGCGTATTGTCGCCTCATATGAGATTATCTCGCGGCTGAGCGGATCGACTATCGGCTGGAATGCAAAATTGTAGTCCTGCATTTCAGGAAAGATAAATTCTACTTCTGGTTTCAGGGACTCATCAGCGATGAAAGACCAGGAATCCGCCGGAAGGATTTCGAGATAATTTTCCTTCTCACGAGCCTGCACAAAGGTACATAAAAATTGCAGCGCCCTGTCTTCATAAGTGAGCTGATATTTAGACGTTCCTTTATCAAGTACCGCCTGAAGCACCTCATCTTCGTGATGATGTCTGAGGTCAAAAAGCTCCATACCGACATTGCCGAAACGGCGTGACTGCGCATAGTCGCGCATCAGAACCACCACGTTGTGATGCCGCTGATCTTTACAAATCTCACTGTAAAGGGCATCCACTGCCTCTTCCGCCCCTTCCAGCAGCTGGAAGAAGTGCATCCCGTCAAAAAGCAGGATCCCGGTAATGCCTAAAAGTTCATTGTTTACTTTGGCTTGAGACACCATTTCGACCAGTGAATCAGACTGTACATGTTCACTAATGTGGCTGCGGTAAACGAGGGTTAAAAGCATCGGGCTGTTCCAAAAGGATCTGGTTAAGACCATCAGGGTAGCAGAAATTTTCTGTATGGAAATATCCGAACCGATCATTTTAGCTTATGTTTCAGGGTAAAATTGGCGGCAAAGCCCTTTAAAGCTAGCAATGTTAACGATGGGGAAGATTTGTAAATCTCACTTTATTTGACCGGCAAATATTATTTTTGCTGATTCCTGGAACGACCGCCAAACCGCGTAACCCCAAAGGGGCGTAGAGCCCCTTAATCGTAAAGCCATCTACCAGCCTTGGCAGACTCAATGATCATGTCCACCGTAAGCGTCTTAAACTTGCGGTCACGCCATTCTTTTCTGAGCTTAAATTGCCACCAGGCAAACTCCGGCATGAAATAATCATCAATATTAAAATTGTCATACTTGATGTTGTATCGGGTAAACAAGTCTATAAGCATCTCTTCTAATTCTTCAGGTACAAAGTAAAAATGCTCTCTAAAAGTCCAGTCTTTGCTAACTGGCTGTTTACGCTCGCTATAAGTTTCAGTGATATACGCGAGAATTTCGTTATCATCAATTTCCATCAGAAATAAGTCCATGCTATACGGTGCTCAGGTCTGGCAATAAGGTTGTATTTATTACGAGTGTCTTTCGACACAAGAGCCATCATTATTACTGCCTGGGCGTAACCCAAATAGGGAACGGCGCGACCGACGACGGCCCCGACTTTGTTTGTAGGGCGAGCCTCCCCGAGTACCATTGTTTCAATGCGCATTCCATTGGGTAAGCGTGCATTTTTGAAAATCCGCCTTGCCATCTTTGACGCTATGCTTGTCTTGTTACCTTTTGCCCCTAATACTTGTCGTTTAGGCAAAATAGGCTGACCTGCGATGATGGTTGCAACTGTTTCAACCGCCATTCCGGTATGATCTGCAAAAGACTCAATGAATATAAGCCAAAACAGTTCCTCTTTACTCACGTTGTCATGCCCGTGATAGAAGTACGTGCCGTTGAGAGTTTCGGTAGTATCCATTCTCAATATCCTTTTGATTAGAAGTGCTTGAGAATACTGCTGCATTAATAAGCAGGCAATATGTCCCGTCACGTTAATCACTATGTCTATACTTAAAATCTCGCAACGGAGGGAGTTTTATGTATCGACGCTTCACGCAGTACGAGCCACGCTCGCATAACATCGAAGTTCTTGCGCCAGATAATGAATTTGCCAGCGGCATTGATGAAATGCCCATTGAGCGCTACAACATAATATTTTTCCATCGTGAATATGGGCTGACTGAAACACAAAATCTGCACTTTCTTTTCATGCCGCACCCGGCGAAAGAAGAGCATAAACCCTGGTACTCACTTTCCCCGTCGGAGCACGCTGGAATGCTGCAATAAAACGCGCTGACTTTTTGCGCCTTAATCCGTATCATACGCGCCACACGTACGCGTGCCGGATGCTGACTGCGGGAGCGAAACCGCCTTTTATCATCGGCCAGCGGGAGCATGAACGCGACCCGACCGGCATGCTGAACAAGAAACTCGCGTGGCAGGTTTCCCTGCTTCGCCACCAGACGAATTGAACATCAAAAAATGTCAGATACTCAGTCAGTTAACAAGAAAGAACAGTACAACCTCAATAAGCTGCAAAAGCGCCTGCGTCGTGACGTAGGGAAAGCGATCGCCGATTTCGGCATGATCGAAGAAGGCGATCGCATTATGGTGTGTCTTTCCGGCGGGAAGGACAGCTACACCATGCTGGAAATTTTGCGCAATCTGCAACAAAGCGCACCGGTGAACTTCTCACTTATCGCGGTTAATCTGGATCAGAAGCAGCCAGGCTTCCCGGCGCACATCCTGCCGGAGTATCTGGAAACTCTGGGCGTGGAATACAAGATTGTCACCGAAGACACCTATTCCATCGTTAAAGATAAAATTCCGGAAGGCAAAACCACCTGTTCTCTGTGCTCACGTCTGCGTCGCGGGATTTTGTACCGCACCGCCACCGAACTGGGCTGTACCAAAATTGCACTCGGCCATCACCGCGATGACATTCTGCAAACTCTGTTCCTCAACATGTTCTATGGCGGCAAGCTGAAAGGCATGCCACCAAAACTGATGAGTGATGACGGCAGGCACATCGTGATCCGCCCGCTGGCGTACTGCCGCGAGAAAGATATCGAGCGTTTCGCGATTGCGCGCGAGTACCCGATCATCCCATGTAACTTGTGCGGTTCGCAGCCAAACCTGCAACGTCAGGTTATCGGCGACATGCTCAAAGACTGGGATAAAAAATATCCGGGACGCATCGAAACCATGTTCAGCGCGATGCAAAACGTGGTGCCTTCCCATCTCAACGATATGAATCTTTTTGATTTCAAAGGGATTAAACACGGTGGTGAAGTGATTGACGGCGGGGATCTGGCCTTTGATCGCGAAGATATACCGATGCAGCCTGTCGGCTGGCAGCCGGAGGACGATGAAACCGTTGCGCCGGTTGAACGTCTGAATGTGTTAGAAATTAAATAATTTCCACGTCTGCACTTTGCATCTCGTAAGCCCGCTTGAAATGGACTGCACCCCAAAAGT
>NZ_JYDG01000072.1:0-4686 GCF_003263545.1 Rahnella sp. AN3-3W3 | reverse complement strand
GTCACTTAGCTATCTAAGCTCCCGGGGATTCACGAACTTGCCGCCTTCCTGCAACCTGAATTATTTAGGGTATCGGCAGATTTCAGGCAATAAAAAACACCGCCTGGGCGGTGTTTTTTATTTGTTCTCGCACGGCGTCCCGATGCGCACTAACTTTTTACTCAGAGAGTAAAGTCGCGTTATTAAACGCGAACGAAGTCGATGTGAGCCAGTTTTGGCTTGAACGGGTGACGCTGTACAGCCTGAACTTTAACTTTGGTTTCTTTACCGTCGATAACCAGAGTAATAGCTTCAGAGTAGAACTCCGCTTTAACTTCCATGTTCTTAACAGAATCATGGTCCAGTTTGATAGAAACCGGAGCAGCTGAGCCACCGTAAACGATAGCTGGGAATTTGTTAGCTGTACGCAGGCGGCGGCTCGCACCTTTGCCCTGCTCGTCCTGTGGACGTACTTCTACATTGATAGTGATCATTGTATGTTTCTCGATTAGAACTACTTCTAAAATGTGCCCCGCCACCTGCGACCGAGTGACGAGTTGAGTACTGCGGCTTTCACACAAGGCGAAAGCGGGCGGTATGATACCGGAGCAGGGCAGCGGCAGCAATACAAATCGCCGGTTTACTCACCCGCGCAGCTCATTAGCACGCCGGTACCGGCCTTCATAATCGAACATTTTTTCGCGTACCTGCCAGAACTGGCCTTTCATGCGTGCCACAACAAAATCCGGATGACGCAGTAAAACCTGCTGCGCGACGATATCCGCAGCGCTATTCCATTCCAGTGGCACGCCCGGCGCACGCTGATGCGGACGCAGAAAATTATGCAAAAACGCCATGCGCTGGGCGGGCGTCGTCAGGCGAAAACGCTCGGAAACGTCCGCGCCGTCCTCATCGTAATAGGTGATCTTCAGCCATTCGCCTTTGTCATCGCGACCGTTTTCCAGGTTCATGCCGCCGCAGCGCAGCACCAGTGCGTCTTTCAGGCGCAGCGCGGCTTTCAGCATATCGTCGGGATCAACCAGAATTTCCTGACACTGATGACAGCGTCGCGCGGCGATATCGTTTTCCGCGCCGCAGTGCGGGCAGCTTTTAAAGCGGAAACGGAAATCGCATTGTTCGCGATTGCCCTCGTCATCCTCCAGCACACCCTGACAACGGCGGCCAAAATGCTCGATGATGGTGCCGTCTTCCGTGGTTTTCCCCCAGAAGATATTGGCAAAACCGCAGGCGGGACAGAACACCTGCACCGGTTTGTTATCGCCCGCAGGCTTATGGCTGCCGACTTCCGGCGTAAACAGGTCGTGCGGATTACCGGCGTAATCGAGGATAAGGCAGTCGGTTTTGCCCGGCGCCAGCCGCAGCCCGCGTCCGACAATCTGCTGATACAGGCTGACAGATTCGGTCGGGCGCAGGATGGCGATCAGATCCACATGCGGCGCATCGAAGCCGGTAGTCAGCACCGACACATTCACCAGATAGCGTAACTGCTGCGCTTTAAACGCATTGATCAGCCGGTCGCGCTCGACGGCGTGCGTTTGTGCGCTGATCAGCGCCGCTTCGCCTTCGGGCAGCAGACCGAAGATTTCACCCGCGTGTTCCACCGTCGAGGCGAAAATCATCACGCCTTTGCGATCCTGCGCGAATTCAATAATCTGGCTGATGATGTGCGGCGTGATACGCTTTTGCTGACGCAGTTCATCATTCAGATCTGCTTCGCTGAACAGCCCGTTGCTGTTGGCCTGCAACCGGCTGAAATCGTAGCTGACCACCGGCATATCGAGCCGCTCAGGTGGCACCAGAAAACCGTTTTTAATCATGTAACGCAGGGGCAGTTCATAAATGCAGTCGCGAAACAGACTGTTGGCATCACCACGCACAATGCCCTGATGGTGATACTGATAAATCCAGCCCTTGCCTAAACGGTAAGGTGTGGCGGTCAGGCCGAGCAGGCGCAGACGCGGATTTTGTGCCTTAAGATGGCCGATGATCTGCTGATACTGACTGTTGTCATCGTCGGAAATCCGGTGGCATTCATCGACAATCAGCAGGGAAAACTCACCGCTGAATTCTGCCAGATTAGGCGCGACGGACTGCACGCTGCCAAACACCACTTTGCCGCTGCTTTGCTTGAGATTCAGGCCAGCGGCGAAAATATCCGCCTCCAGACCGTAAGAAAGGTATTTACTGTGGTTTTGCGCCACCAGCTCTTTGACGTGGGCGAGCACCAGAACGCGGCCGCGCGCTACTCTCGCCAGCTCGGCAATCACCAGACTTTTCCCCGCACCGGTCGGCAATACGATCACTGCCGGTTCGTCATGCTGGCGGAAATGACGCAGGGTGGCATCCACGGCATCCTGCTGATAGGGGCGAAGCGTAAAAGCGGTCACGGCAACAATCACCTGTAGTTTTACTGTTAATAAAGACAGTAGTGGAGTATGCCAAGAAATCAGGCCCATAGCGATGAGCAAAAAAATCACCTGACGTGAATGTTTAGCCTGCTTATTTTCCTTCTTCCTGACCGGTTGCGCGGCTATACTGTTCGCCTCAATGTGGCAGCCTGTCTGCCTCCTCTAAGTAATAATAACTCGTTGCAATTATTACGAATCGAACAACCATGAACCCTGTCAGTTGCCTATAGCGACGGCGGGGTCTTGTGTTTTATCAGTAACGCGATCACTCAGATCGCCATGAAGGCAAGTCTACTCAATGCGTCTGGACAAGTTTCTATCTCAGCAATTAGGTGTAAGCCGCGCGCTGGTTTTGCGTGAGCTTCGCAACAAACGTGTCACCGTTGACGGCGAAATCGTTAAAACGGGTGCGATGAAAATCAGCCCTGAGCAGCGTGTCGAATTTGACGGCAACGTACTGGATCAAATCACCGGCCCGCGTTATTTCATGCTCAACAAACCGCAGGGCTACGTGTGTTCTACCGATGACCCTGATCATCCGACCGTGCTGTATTTCCTCGAAGAACCGGTGGCCTACAAGCTGCATGCGGCAGGGCGTCTGGATATCGACACCACCGGTCTGGTACTGATGACCGACGACGGCCAGTGGTCACACCGCATCACCTCACCGCGTCATCACTGCGAAAAAACCTATCTGGTTAATCTCGAACATCCGCTGGCTGACGATACCGCTGCGCAGTTTGAAGCGGGTGTTCAGCTGCATAACGAAGATTCCCTGACCAAACCGGCACAACTCGAAAAAATCGAAGATTGCCTGGTGCGCCTGACTATCAGCGAAGGCCGTTATCATCAGGTGAAACGCATGTTTGCCGCCGTGGGTAACCGCGTGGTGGGTCTGCATCGTGAACGTATCGGTGAAATCGTGATGGATGAAGATTTAGAACCGGGTCAGTACCGGCCTTTAACCGCGCAGGAAATTGCCAGCGTTGGCGTTCCTTCGCGCTAGTTTTTCCTGAAACTGGAGCAGCTGAAAGTGCAAGAAAAACCGGTATCCCACATCGGACTGATTTTCATCCTGGGATTGATATCGATGCTGATGCCACTGGCCATCGATATGTATCTGCCAAGTATGCCCGTCATCGCGCAGGAATATGGTGTTCCGGCGGGCAGTGTGCAAATGACGCTCAGCGCCTATGTGCTGGGTTTTGCGATAGGGCAGTTGTTTTACGGACCGATGGCGGACAGCCTCGGGCGTAAGCCGGTTATCTTCTGGGGCGTGCTGGTTTTTGCCGTCGCTGCCGGTGCCTGTGCGCTGGCGCAATCGGTCGAACAGCTGGTCTGGATGCGCTTCTTGCATGGTCTTGCCGCCGCCGCCGCCAGTGTCGTTATCAATGCCCTGATGCGCGATATGTTCACCAAAGACGAATTCTCGCGAATGATGTCTTTTGTGGTGCTGGTCATGACCGTCGCACCGCTGCTGGCGCCGATGCTCGGGGGACTGCTGATGGCGGTTTTCAGCTGGCACGCGATTTTCTGGGCGATGGCAATTGCCGCGCTGATCGCCGCCACGCTGGTGGGTGTCTATATCAAAGAGACGCTGCCTAAAGAACGACGGCAGAAATTTCATCTGCGTACCAGCGTCGGTAACTTTGCCTCACTGTTCCGCCATAAACGCGTGCTGAGCTATATGCTGGCGAGTGGTTTCTCGTTCGCCGGTATGTTCTCCTTCCTCAGCGCCGGTCCGTTTGTCTATATCGAACTGAATGGCGTTTCGCCGCAGCACTTCGGTTTTTACTTCGCGCTGAACATCGTGGCGCTGGTGATCCTGACTCTCATTAACAGCCGTAATGTGCGCCGTGCGGGCGCGGTGAAGATGTTCCGCTTCGGGCTGTTTGTGCAGCTGACGATGGGCATGTGGCTGGTGATTGTCTGCACCTTCGGTTTGCCGTTCTGGGCGATGGTGATTGGTGTGGCGGGATATGTCGGTGTGATTGCGATGGTCACGTCAAACGCCATGGCGGTGATTATGGATGACTTCCCGCATATGGCCGGTACTGCGGCTTCACTGGCGGGGACGATCCGCTTCGGCACCGGTGCAGCGATTGGTTCGGTCCTGTCACTGTTTACCGCGAAAAGCGCCTGGCCGATGGTCGGTTCAATGGCGTTCTGTATTCTGGCTGCGACGCTGCTGTATCTCTACGCCAGCCGTCCGGCGAAAGCAGTATCTGCATAACGGCCTCCCCTGCGAAGGGGAGGGCTGGGGTGGGGTATTAAGGTC
>NZ_JYDG01000071.1:0-23639 GCF_003263545.1 Rahnella sp. AN3-3W3 | reverse complement strand
AAGCACCTGAAAAAGCTTTTTAAATCCGTAGCGGGGGTAGCGTTCAGCCGCCTCGGTCAGCACCTGGATCAGCGCTTCATCACGTCGTGTATCCGGTAGGTAACGAAACACCGTCCTGCTTAGCGATAACGTCCTGCATGCCTGCCGTATGCTCATCGTAAACTGCGTGCTCAGATATCTGACGAGCTCACGCTTTATCGCTGGTTTTAAGGCTTTTTTTCGATGAAATCTTTCAGCGCACGGCTTCGACAGACTTCAGAACGGCAATGATCTGGTGTTCGGTCAATCGGATCTTACGCATAGCGATCGCCTCAGGGGACATAATCAGTATGTCGGAAGATCTCTAAAAGTGAATGGGCCGTTTTGACGGGATACTTACAGAAACCCTGCTACTGCTTCGCGGAGAATACAGATGATAATTAGAACTAAATTTATTATTAAGTATATTTTTTTTGAGTTTGTGCTTAAAACAAAAGTAATGGTAAGTCATTAATTGACTGACAAAATGAGGTGCGAAATGTTTTTTTTTGAAAATTGGTCACAATGTAGGGCATGGCTCAGAGGTATTGTAGACATCGGCCTGTGTACTGAAGAAGAAATAATTGAATTCATCGCGTCTAATAAACCGAAGCATTATCCCTGTATTGCATATTTTGATGTTAAAGAAATGCTATCGAATGATGAGGGTATTGTGTATATTTACAAAGACCAGATTCAAGAATGGTCTAAGCTCATGGCAGAACCTGAGGGCAAGACTCATGAATGCTTGCATGTTTCTTTAAATCCAAAATCAGAATAACCATATGAATATAAAGAAAAACCCACATACCCAACTGAAGAAAAAAAAAAGATTGGATTTAAATCTTCTGGTCTATTTCCATGCTGTCTATCAGACAGGAAGTGTGAAGCATGCAGCATCATTTCTAAACTGCAGTTCACCTAATGTGAGCCAGTCATTGCAAAAGTTACGAGAGATTATTGGTGATCCGTTATTTATCCGCGATGGTCAACAGTTAAGCGCAACGACTGTCGCAGCAAGATTGTATGACGAGACCAAGGATAATATTCATGAACTGCTATATTCTATAGAGAATTTAAGTGAGAAAATCCAAAGAAAACTTGTTATCGAGTGCATGCCTTACTTTTCAATTAAGATAACCCCATTAATCACCTTGTTTCTTCAGTCAAAGAATATTGATTGTGAAATTGTCCAAATGTCTCATACCACAGTAGAATCTGTTTTTTGGGAGCGTCTCTCTTTAAAAAAAGTTGACCTTGTATTCGGAATGAAGGTTGATTTAGAGGGTTCTAAGATGGGGTATCGCCTTGGTTCAGATACTTGTGTCTTAGTCTGCAGAAAAAACCACCCAAGAATTGTTGATTCATATATATATGGATCTGATGTCACGGAATCTATTACCAAAATTCACTCAGACATATCTGAGCTTCACAAAATGAGAAGTTTAAATAATGATTACTTTCAAAATTCTCCTTGCTCATTACAAGCAAAATCTCTTTTAGCTATTTGTTCACATATCTCTGTATCAGACTCTATTGCAATTATCCCTTCGAGTTTTTATGAAAAATTCAAAGAAGTATTTAATCTTAAATCCTTAAAAACAAACCTGCAGATGCCTGATTTTGATGAGTATATGTATTTTAACAAAGCATCCAGTGATAAAGAGCTGTACCTGGAACTGTACAGATACGTTCAGGATAATTATGACAAAGTTTAATTAATTTTTTCTTTTCATAGCCATATCCTCTGTACCGGCTTTAAATTACCGTGCAGAGGAAACCATTCACCTTTCGGTATTGATTTACATTTGAATTGTTCCAGTGAACTACTTCCCCCCCAAAATTTGCTACCGACACTTTTAACAAAAAACTGAAAAATTAACACATGAGTTAACAACTATCGCGTAATCCAATGTTTTTATTCGCATTTTGAATTATTAAATTAATTATTAATAAATTAAACGTCGGCCTGTAAGTTATGTTGTGTTATAAACACCTCACTTTTGTAAGGATACTTACTTATATTCCGCAAAGGTTATTTTATCATTTTAGAAATTAAGGAAAATTCATGAAAATCATCGATAAAGTTGCGGCGGTTACCATTATCGGCGGCGGTAGTAACAGTTGCTGGACAGAAAAACATTTCTCTCATTATCAAAATGGTCGCGGTGTTTGCTATGATACTTACCCTTGTACTTATACTGACAAGCATGGCAACACCAAACGTGTTAGTGATAAACGAGTGCCAAGTGATGACTATTGGTGCTAATAATTTAGTTGCACGTTCGATGCATAACTAATACGCACCATCTATAAAATAAAAACCAGCTTTTACAGGGACAAATGCGATCCATTAAGGATCAGTTGAATGCCCCAGTGGTTGTGTGAAAATCTGGAAACTAATTTAGTTTCCAGATTTTTTATACGTGCTATTCGATAAGACGACGCAATGACGGTCGGTAATGTTGAGCCGCAGCGTGGTCAGACACGTAGTCAGTCGGTTATCGACAACGTTCTGCAAAATCTGCAGGCGATTAACTTCATTCATCGTGAAAAAATCCTGACCGTATGCCGGCAGCATCTTGGGATCGCAACATAATCAGTCCAACAAATCATCCGCATCTCCAAAAGTGACATTATCAAATGTGACTCACACACTCGGTACGCATAATCATAATCACGATAATGTTAAGAATGCATCACTCAATGGGTTCATCATTCATACCCCATCTCTCCAGCGGGATTTTGCGATCCCGCCCTTTTCTTTTATGCGCTTTCTGTTTGCGGTTCGAGGTACTTTTTGAACCAGGCAATGGTTCTTTCCCAGGCGAGATCCGCTGCGGCTTTGTCATAGCGCGGTGTCGAATCATTGTGGAACCCGTGGTTCACGCCGGGATAAATATGCGCCTCATAGACTTTATTGTTGGCCTTCAGCGCCGCCTCATACGCAGGCCAGCCCTCGGTAATCGGTTTATCCAGTTCGGCGTAATGCAGCAATAACGGCGCTTTGATTTTCGGCACATCTTCGGCTTTCGGCTGACGCCCGTAGAACGGCACAGCGGCCGCCAGTTCCGGATACGCCACCGCTGCCGCATTGGCTACGCCGCCACCGTAACAAAAACCGGTGATCCCGACTTTGCCGGTGGCCGTTTGGTGATGCATCAGAAATTCAACCGCCGCAAAAAAGTCGTTCATCAGTTTGGTCGGATCGACCTTTTGTTGCAGCTCGCGCCCTTTTTCATCGTTCCCCGGATACCCGCCGACCGAGCTCAGACCGTCCGGCGCCAGCGCGACAAATCCGGCTTTCGCCACCCGCCGCGCCACGTCTTCGATATACGGATTCAGCCCGCGATTTTCATGCACCACCACTACGCCGGGCGCTTTACCGGCTAATTTGGCCGGACGCACCAGATACGCCCGCACGCTGCCGTGCCCCTGCGGCGATGGGTACTGAATATATTCCGCCACAATATCCGGATCGGTGAATTCCACCTGTTCGGCGTAGGCGTAATTGGGCGTCATCAGCGTGGTCAGTGCTGCCAGCGACAACCCGCCCGCCACAAATTTGGCTGACAAATCGAGAAATTCACGCTTGGTCATTTTGCCGTGTACGTAGAAATCAAAATATTCGAGGAGTTCAGGAGGGAAATCTTTGGCTGTCATTCGCGTCATTTTCAGGCTCCGTTCCATGCAAAAGAAGGATAAATAATGGCCTGCTTTTGGCGATTTTGTAAACCGATTGTGAAATTGAATGCCAATCACGCCCAGCTCAGACCCTTTTGCGGGCTGAGAATGCTAAACTCCGTGGAATTAAAAGGAGACGCTATGAACAATAATCTCGCAGGGCTGAGTAAAGAAGAAATGGACAAAGTGAGTGCCGGACTGGCCGCCGGGACGGTCGCGGTGCGTGAGCGCAATAATCTGCCGGTCAATGCAGACGAAGTTGAAATGGAACAACCGGAGCATCTGCGGGCGTATTTCCGCGAGCGTCTGGCGCACTATCGCCAGCAACCCGCAAAGAAGTAACCGCCACGATTTATATACGTACAGATTTACCGACGCACCGCGAAGAAATCGCTTATCGCCTGAATCAGATACCCCGCCGCCTCACCGGGTGGCGTCTGCCCCTGATGCAGGCTGATCCCCACTTCGCCCGGTTCGGGCAACGCATTTAACATTCTGACCGTCTGCGGCCTGCCGAAATCGGTACGCACGGTGATGCCTAATCCCGCCGACATCGCGGCCCAGATCCCGCTCAGGCTGCGGCTGGTAAACGCGATACGCCACGGAATACCCGCTTTATCCAGCGCCGTTGTGGCGGCATTTCGCATCAGACACGGCGCTTCGAACACCAGTAACGGCAGCGGTTCGCCGGTTTGCTGATAGTGTTTCAGGTCGAAGTTTTCAGGGCCTATCCAGCGCATCGGTATACGCCCCAGCGACCGGCTGGATGGAAAGAGCGGCGCTTCATCGGCCTGCCAGCACACCGCCAGATCAAACTCGTTATGGCGGATCCCGTCGAGCAATTGCTGATTGCGGGTTATGCTGGCGGAGACTTGCACCTGCGGATGTGCGCGGGTAAATGTGCCGAGGAGCGCCGGTAAAAGCGCTTCGCCAAAATCTTCCTGCATGCCCAGATTCAGACTGCCACTCAGGGCGCTGGCAAGCATGATGGCGCTGGCTTCATCGTTGAGGCTGAGGATCCGCCGCGCATAGCTCAGCATCACTTCGCCGCGTTCCGTCAGGATCAGGTGCCGCCCTGATTTCTGTACCAGCTCCGTACCTGCCTGCTGCTCCAGCTTTTTCAACTGTGCGCTGACCGCAGAGGTCGAGCGCCCCAGCCGGTCGGCAGCCAGCACAAAACTGCCCAGCTCAATACCGGTCACAAAACTGCGCAACGCCTCTGCATCAAAAGTCACAGGTCGTTTTGCCATGTTTAATCATCCTGTTTTTATGGATTAATACTGCTGATATTTTCGATATTAAGGATAATAATAACGCCTTATGCTCCTTCTCACACCCATAAAAAGGAGCCTGATATGAGCACAACTTCCCCACAAACGCAGACACTGGACGCGATGTCACGCCTGACGCCTAAATTTGCAGAACTGACGGAACAGGTACTGTTCGGCGATCTGTGGACAAGAGACGAACTGTCACCGCGCGACCGCAGCCTGATCACCGTTGCCGCGCTGATTGCCCTGAACCGCGGCGAGCAGTTGCCCTTTCATCTGAGTCTGGCGGTGAAAAATGGCGTCACTCAAACCGAACTGGCGGAAGTGATCACCCATCTGGCTTTTTATGCCGGCTGGCCCGCTGCGGCATCCGCCCTGACGCGCTTCTCCGCGCTCAGCGATCAGTAAACCGCGCCCCGTTACCGGAGGAACAACCGATGCCTGTTATCCGAATTTCCTTACCCGAACACCGCGCAGATACTTGGCAGGACGCCATTTCAGCCATATTGCAGAACACGCTGGTTGATCATTTTTCTGTGCCTAAAGATGACTGTTTTCAACTGTTCGAACCGGCCAGCCGCCGCCAGAGAGTGATCAATCCGACTTATCTTGCGGGGGAAAATCATCACCGCTCAGAGGATTTTTTGCTGTTTCACATCACTGCAGGCAAACCGCGCAACAGTTATCAGAAGCAGGAACTGTTCCGTCATCTGGCTGAAAAACTGCACGTTGCGCTGGGGATTTCTCCGGCGGATGTGATGGTGGTGGTGAGCTTTACCCAACCGGAAGACTGGTCGTTCAGTCATGGTGAGATGTTCAAACTCCCACAAGGAGTGTTCTTATGATTGCCATGCAATACACCTTTACGCTGCCTGCCGATTACGACATGGGCATTATCGAAAAGCGCATTGCTGATAACGGCCATCTGATGGATGGCTTTGCCGGGCTTATTTTAAAAACTTATCTTTACGCCCGCCGCGACTGCTCGCAATCCGGCAGCGCAGAAAATCTGTATGCACCGTTTTACCTGTGGCATGACGTGCAAAGTATGAATCGCTTTATTTCAGGTGCCGGTTTTCAAGGCGTCGCCAGAGCCTTCGGCTGGCCGCAGATCCGGGTTTATCCGGTGCTGGCAGCGCACGTCAGCGCAGACGTTGCGGCAGCTGTTTTTGCCAAAAGAGAGATTACTGACATTGCACCTTTCAGTGCCCTTGCGCCACCTGATCAGCAAACGGTCAGTGACACACTTATCGAGGTGACCGCCTGGGATACGACAAACTGGAAGAAAATACATTTTACTGCGGGAAGAAACCCGCCGGAAGGAGACGGGCAGCATTACCGCATCGGCCATATTTCCTTGTCCGATGCGGTAATGGAAACGGATTAAATCAGTGCGCGGCAATCCCCAGTTTTTTCATTCGTGATAACAACGTAGTGCGTTTTAATCCCAGCCGCTGAGCCGCGCCACGGGGGCCGGCCACCACACCGTTGGTTTCTTTCAGCACCTGCAAAATGCGCGCCCGCTCGTCGTCTTCACTCAGTTGCGGTGCGGGTGCGCTTTCACGCACAGAAGGCGTGACCACCGGTGTCATCGGTAACGGATAATTCAGCTCAGGCAGTTGCAAATCCAGCACCGTTCCGCGCGTCAGCAATACCGCCCGCTCGATGACATTTTCCAGCTCGCGCACGTTGCCCGGCCACGGCATACGGCTCAGCAGACGCAGGGTTTCGGCGGGAATACTGTCGATGGTGCGCTTCATGCGTTTGGCGATTTTATAGGTCAGGAATTTCACCAGCTGCGGAATATCTTCCGGACGCTCACGCAGCGGCGGAATGACAATCGGGAACACATTCAGCCGGTAATAGAGGTCACTGCGAAATTCTTTGTCGGCCACCATCTGGCGCAGGTCACGGTTAGTCGCCGCGATCATCCGCACATCTACTGAAATCAGTTTATTACCGCCGACGCGCTCAAACTCCTGTTCCTGCAAAATACGCAGCAACTTGGGTTGCAGTTCAATCGGGATTTCACCCACTTCATCGAGGAATAACGTGCCTTTGTCGGCCAGTTCGAAACGCCCCATACGCTGCGCCGTAGCGCCGGTGAAAGAGCCTTTTTCATGGCCGAACAGATCGCTTTCCATCAGGCCAGCCGGCATCGCCGCACAGTTCATTTTCACCATGCGCTGATCACGGCGATCGCCCAGATTATGAATAGCGCGGGCGATCAGTTCTTTGCCGGTGCCGGTTTCGCCGAGGATCAGTACCGAGCAGTCGCTTTTCGCCACGATCTCGACCTGCTTCAGCACCGCAGACATGGAAGGACTGCGCCCGACAATGTCGCTGAAATCCGGGTTATTGCTGTTGATTTGCTCGGTAAGATACAGGTTCTCGTGCTGCAATTTTTCCTTCAGGCTTTTGATTTCCTGATAGGCCAGCGCGTTATCTACCGCAATCGCAATACGTTCGGCAATTTGCTGTAAAACATGCAAATTTGCCGTATTGAAATTATCAGGCTGACACTGCGCCAGTTTCAGCACACCCAGCGTTTTGTGACCAAAACGTAACGGCAGGATGCACAGCGTTTGGGTCTGATCACGCCACAGCAGCTGAAACAGCGTGCTCTCATCGCTGCCAAATTCTTCTGCTGGCCGGACATTGGTCAGCAGCATTTCGCCGCTTTTCATCACCTGTTGCTCAAGGGAACCGTTCAGCATCATGCGCGACTGTTCGCGTTCTGCAACGTGAGTTTGTACGTAATGAGTGGCGTAAACGCTGGCCTGTTCGCTGTCTTTGTCCGCATCACACAGCACAATACTGATGGCATTGATGTGGAAAAAATGATGAATGGTTTTGGCAATTTCACCGGTCAGCTCATCAAGATCCAGCTTTGAGAGAACCGCGTTAGTGATATCGACCAGAATGCGGAAATCGTCCCGCTCGTGACGCAGCTGAGATTGCTGAAACAATGCATTTTCACGCAGCTGGATTTGTTCAACCGCAATCGCAGCCAGCATACAAAGTTCGTGCAGACCGTTTTTGTCTTCTTCGCTGAACGGCGTTGCATTCTGGCGGGTAAACTCACAGCCCCCCAGTAAACCGGATGAAGCCAGCAAAGGCACCAGACAATATCCGCTAAATGGCGGATACAGATTCAGTGCGCTTAATTGCGGATAACGCAGATGCAAAGCATCGCTGCGCCAGACCTGAGTTTTCGGGTTATTCAGCAGGGCATGTACCGGACCGGTCGCCAGCAGCGTTTCGTCTTCATAGCTGACCGGCTGATGATGGGGATCGATACCATAAAAACTGACGCGTTCGCTGTTGTTGTCGAACAACACCAGCGTCACGCTGTCCGCAATACCCGCGCCCTGCGCTACCTGAGTGAGAGTTTCCAGCAGCGATGTCATGGTCTGTTGCAGCAGCAATGTGCGCGTCAGTTCCAGCAATCCTTTGTGTTTGGTAATGCTCATTGTTGCACTCTGCATAGCGTTAACTCTGGCTTTTGATTCAAAGCGTTTTTGAAGAAACTATTAAGAAAGTTTACGCCTTCATAGCGGCGCTCTCCCCTGACGAGATCAACAAATGCGGGGTAATGGCTCCGCATGGGGCAACATTAGCTGGCGTGAAACCCCCAGCGCACCGCGCAGACAGACCCGGGGATTTTCTGTTACTTCACCTATCGTCGCGGCATCGGCACCCAGCGGGTGGCTGCGCAATAGTTTCAGCACCGCGTTTTCTTCCTGCGCCGAAACCACTACCACCAGTTTTCCTTCGTTGGCAAAATTGAGAGGCTCCAGCCCGAGCAGCTCGCAAATTCCGCGTACCGCCGGTTTCACCGGAATAGCCGTTTCGTCGATACACATCCCGAACCCGCTGGCGGCGCTGAATTCATGAAGGATCGCATTGACCCCGCCCCGCGTGGCATCGCGCAAGGCGCGGACACCCGAAAGTGCGCGCAGCGGAGCGATCATCGGCGCCAGCACGGCGCAGTCGCTTTCCACCTCCAGCGTCATTCCCAATTGTTCGCGAAGATTGAGGATAGTGGCACCGTGATCGCCAAGCGTGCCGCTGACGATCACTTTGTCTCCGGCCTGAATATGGCTGGCAGCCCAGCGGACATCCGCCGGGATCACGCCGATCCCCGCCGTATTAATAAAAATCTTGTCCGCCGCACCGCGCTGTACCACTTTGGTATCGCCGGTGACAATGGCAATCCCGGCCTCGTGTGCGGTCTGTGCCATCGCATTCACAATCTTGTGCAAATCTTCCAGCGGCAGCCCTTCTTCGAGAATAAATCCGCAGGAAAGATATGCCGGTGTTGCGCCGCTGACGGCCAGGTCATTCGCCGTTCCGCACACCGCCAGCTTGCCGATATTACCGCCGGGGAAAAACACCGGATCGATGACATAGCTGTCGGTGGTAAACGCCAGCCGGTCGCCCTGCGCACTCAGGCTGGCAATCGACAAACGTGCCGCATCTTCGCGCTCGCTGAGCCACGGGTTATCAAAAGCACTCAGGAACAGGCGTTCGATCATCTGCTGCATCGCCCGCCCGCCGCTGCCGTGCGCCATGGTGACGACGTCTTTATGCTCACTCATCCTGTCCCACACCTTCTGTTGTTGTTTCTTGTGCTGCGGTTTCCTGATGCCGGTACTGATACCACGCGGCGCAGGCGCCTTCGGAGGACACCATCAGCGCACCAAACGCGTTGTGCGGCGTACAACCGGTGCCAAAAAGCGGGCATTCATGCGGCTTGCAACGTCCGGTCAGCACCTCGCCGCAACGGGAACGCGGATCATCCGCCACCGGCTGCGCCCGAGGTCTGAAGCGAATTTCCGCATCAAACGTTGCATAATCCCGGCTCAGGGAAATACCGGAGTCTTCGATAATCCCCAGCCCGCGCCATTCGCTGCTGCCGGAAAGCCGGAACACCTCGCGCATGGCTTCCTGTGCCAGCAGATTACCCTCTTGCGGCACGACGCGCCGGTACTGGTTTTCTGTTTTACACGATGCCTCGCAAACTTGTTCCACCAGCATCAGCACGCTTTGCAGCATATCCAGCGGTTCGAAACCGCTGATCACCAGCGGCTTGCCGAATTCTTCATTGATAAAATGATACGGTGCTGTGCCGGTCACCATGCTGACATGACCGGGTGCCAGAAAGGCATCGATGCGCACATCCTCCTGTTGCAGCAGGCTACGCAACGTAGGCATCAGGCTGATGTGCTGGCAGAAGACGGTGAAATTGTTCAGGCCTTCCCGCCGCGCCTGTTGCAGCGTGACGGCGGTCACCGGCAGCGTGGTTTCAAAACCCAGCGCGAAAAACACCACCTGAGACTGCGGATTTTCACGCGCCAGCTTCAGCGCATCCAGCGGGGAATACACCACCCGCACGTCCGCGCCGCGTTCGCGCGCCTGCAACAGCGAACCCTGTTTTCCCGGCACGCGCAACGCATCGCCAAAGGTGCAAAAAATCACCCCGTCATGCGCGGCGATTTCACAGCAGGCATCAATCCGCCCCATCGGCAGCACACACACCGGACACCCCGGTCCGTGAATAAATTCCAGCTGCGGGGGCAACAGTTTATCCAGTCCGAATTTGAAAATGGCATGGGTATGACCGCCGCACACTTCCATAATTTGCATCGGTTTTTCTGCGCTGTAAGGCAGATGAGCCGCCCGCTGATGCAGGCGCTGGATTAATGTTTTCGCCAGTTTCGGATCCCGAAACTCATCAACAAAACGCATTACCTTGATTCTCCTGCACCCAAAAATAAGGCGACGTCGGCTTCCACTTCTTCCATCGCATGCAGCGCGGCCAGCGTGTCCAGCGCTTCGTGCTCATCGAGCCTGCTCAGGGCAAAACCGACGTGGATTAATACCCAGCAGCCGATCAGCGCTTCGCGGTCGCCTTCACACACCAGCGCGATATTAACTTCACGTCGCAGTCCGCATACCTGCGCCCAGGCGTGATCGGGCTGATTTTCTTGCAACGCGACGATTTGTCCCGGAATGCCTATGCACATCGCTGCTGCTCCAGCCAGTGCAACCACTGATCCATCCCTTCGCCGGTAGTGGCAGAAAGCTGAATCACTTCAATCTGCGGATTCACCTGACGTGCATTGGCGATACAGGTCTCAACGTCAAAACTGACGTAAGGCAGCAAATCGATTTTGTTGAGGATCATCAGGCGGGAAGCGGCAAACATATGCGGATATTTCAGCGGTTTGTCTTCGCCTTCGGTCACGGAAAGTACCGCGACTTTGTGCAGTTCGCCGAGATCAAAACTGGCCGGACACACCAGATTGCCGACGTTTTCGATAAACAGCAGGCTGTTGTTGTTTGGCGATAACTGATGCAGCGCATCGTGAACCATTTGCGCGTCCAGATGGCAGCCTTTGCCGGTATTGACCTGAATGGCCGGAACGCCGGTGGCGCGGATCCGGTCGGCGTCGTTGGTAGTTTGCTGATCGCCTTCAATTACCGCGCAGTCGAAATACGGTGCCAGCCGGGTCAGGGTGCTGGTCAGTAAGGTGGTTTTTCCGGAACCGGGACTGGACACCAGATTCAGCGCCAGAATCCCCGCCTCAGCAAAATGCTCGCGGTTGTGGGCCGCAATGTGATTGTTCTTCGCCAGCACATCCATTTCGATATCCACCAGACGACGCGCTGCAAATGGCAGGCCGTGGGAATGGGCATGGGAATGATCGTGATGATGGTCGTGCGAAGGGTCATGAGAATGATGAGCGTGCCCGCTGCTGACGCCTTCAATACGAAGTTCGCCGCTGGCACAACCACAGGTACTGCACATAGCTTTCTCCCCGGGCAAACAAACGCCCGTTATTCGATTTCGATACGTTTAATTTTCATGCCGTCACCGGCAATTACCCGCAAATCGCGTCCGCCACACTGCGGGCAAATCAGCACGTTTGGGCTGAGCAGCGCGATATCCTGCTGACAGGTACGGCACCAGCTTTCTGCCGCCGGTGTGTCCAGATGCAATTCGCATCCCTGCGCCAGCGTTTCACGACACGCCAGCTCAAAACAAAACTGCACGGCCTCCGGTTCGACGCAGGAAAACGCGCCGATTTCCATCCATACCGCGGTAATTTTCCGCGCATTATTTTGCCGTCCGAACTGTTCCATTATTTCAACGGCATTCTGGCATAACGTTATTTCGTGCATTATTTCCCCTCCCTCGGGAGAACAATTAAGACTGGCTGCAATATTGATGCCAGAAATTTCGACACATTGCCTTTATGCAAAAACCTTCTCAGTAAACGATGTGCAGAAATAAGCCATCACCGCCCGTCATAATTGTCGAAATAAGGTGTCATCGACATGTCATTTATTTTCTTCGCTGACACAGAACCACAGCCAAAACCCTTCCAACCCGTTAATACACAAGCATTTATCAGAATAATTCAGAAACTGGCACGCTTTATGCCAACAGAGAGTTATACGTCGTATTTTCGTCGTCACCCGACATATCAATTAACAACGGATAATGAACATGAGCACTCTCAGCGAACTGACTACTAAAGCCGACTATATCGCCAGCAAAAACAGCCAGATGAAATCACAGTGGCATACCTATCAGAACAGCCTGATACAGGCCGTTACCACATCAAATAAAAAGATAAATCATGAGTTTAACTGTGGGGAGGAACAGGACATCCGCTTTGTGCTGTTCAATCATTTTGTGGTGAGTATTCATCAGGGCGATGACTTTTACAGTCAGGAGATCATCTACAGCCTGAACATGGCGCAAGGCCAGGAAGAAGTGGATTTCAGAGCCTTCGCGCAGGCCAGATTGAGTGAGGATGGCCGCGTGGACGGCACGGTGGACATCCATGATAAGAACGCCGTGCTGGAACATTATCTGAATAAAATCTCCGCTATTTATCAGTGCCTGTTTGATTCCCTGCACAGTAATCAGCCGGTGCATCCGCAACTTGAGAAATTACTCGGCCACGCCGGATAAAAAACCTAAAACATTATTTTACGGTCAGGTGGGAATAATCTTTTCACCCACAATATTGACCGGTATTTAACGGTTCCAATGCCGACATAAATGTCGAAATGTCAATTTAAGTGCCGATTTCGTCACCTTTGACGAAATACCAAGGAGACTTCATGCGCAATATGGCCGCCATGAATCAGTATGTGATCGCGGACCCCAAACTTTGTATCGGCTGCAATACCTGTATGGCGAGTTGTTCGCAGGAGCACGAGCTTCACGGCCTGCAATCCGAGCCCCGCTTGCAGGTGATGCGCAACCGGCTGGATTCTGCGCCGGTGATGTGTCACCAGTGCGAAGACGCGCCGTGCGCGCAGGTCTGTCCGGTGAACGCCATCACCCGTGAAAACGACGCCATTCATCTTAACGAGAGCCTGTGTGTGAGCTGCAAACTGTGCGGCATCGCCTGTCCGTTCGGGGCGATAACGTTTTCCGCCAGCACTCCTGTCGATATCCCGCGTGACTGCAATACCTCAAAAGCGCTGCCCGCACCGCGTGCGCCACGCGCTGTCAGCCCGTTTCTCGACTGCGTGCCAGGGCTTCGCGCCGTGGCGGTGAAATGCGATTTATGCAGCTTCAGCCCGGAAGGTCCGGCGTGCATCAAAACCTGTCCGACACAGGCCATCACGCTGGTTACCGCCAGCTTGTCTGAATATTCCAGCCAGCAAAAACGCCTCAATGCCATGAACGTTTTCCCCGCCGGACTGACTTCACTGAACGCCCCTGATACGGAGGCTAAATAATGACGACTCTATTTACCGGTGAACCGGCGTCGTTACTGGCGCTGGCGCTGCTGATATGGGTGCTGAGCGGCCTTGGTGGCTGGCTTCTGGCGTCCATGACGAAAATCAGCAGCCTGATTTTTGGCGCAGGCGGGATGGCGGCAACGCTGTGCGTTATCGTGGCGGCGTTACAGATTTTGCAGGGCGGTGTGGTGGTTCAGGCCGTACTGCCGGTGGTGCCTTTTCACGCTGAACTGACTGCGCTGAATGCCTTAATCCTGCTGGCGATGTCCGTCACCGCGCTGATGTGCAGCCTGTATGCCTGTGCGTGGCTGGCGAATGTGAGAGCCCCTAAGCGCGCCCGCACCGGTCTGATGTGCAATCTGCTGATGGCCGCACTGACAGCAGCGGCGATGTCGGCCAGCGCCGTGGAACTGATCCTGATGATGGAACTGGCTGCCCTGTGCGCCTATTTCATGATTGTTCAGGCCGACGATGTGAAAAGCCGCCGTGCCGGTCTGAATCAGTTTTTATCCGGCCGCCTCGGCACACTGTGTCTGATCCTGGCCTTCGCCCTGCTGCATCACGCCAGCGGCAGCGTCAATTTTGAGGTGCTGCGCCACACGGCGTTCACGCCGGGCATTAAATCGGCGGCCTTCCTGCTGGCGCTGGCCGGTTTCGGGCTGTACGCCGGGATTATCCCGCTACACGCCTGGGTGCCGCAGTCGCATTCCAGCGCGCCTGCTCACGCCGCCGCCCTGTTCTCTTCTGCGCTGATGAAAATCGGCATTATCGGCATCGTAAAAGTCGGTCTGGATCTGCTGGGCGCACCGCCACTCTGGTGGGGCCTGATGGTATTGCTTCTGGCAATCCTGACCGCGTTTATCGGCGGGTTGTATGCGCTGATGGAGCACGATATCCGCCGTCTGCTGGCCTATCACACGCTGGAAAACGTCGGGATTATTTTGCTCGGTGTTGGCGGGGCAATGACCGGCGTGGCGCTGAACCAGCCGGTGCTGGCTTCCCTTTCGCTGCTGGCGGGTCTGTTCCATCTGTTCAACCACGGGCTGTTTAAAACGGCGCTGTTCCTCGGTGCCGGTGAAATTGAAATGCAGACCGGCATAAAGGACATGGAAAAACTCGGCGGTATCGCCCGTCTGATGCCGTGGACAGCGGCAGCGATGCTGATCGCATTAATGTCGATGGCCGCGCTGCCGCCGTTAAACGGTTTCGCCAGTGAATGGCTGCTCTACCAGTCGTTGTTCCAGCTGAGCAGCAGCCACGTCTTTATCGCCCGCCTGATGGGGCCGCTGCTGGCGGTCGGTCTGGCACTGACCGGCGCGCTGGCGCTGATGTGTATTGCCAAAGTTTTTGGCGTCACGTTCCTGGGGACACCGCGCAGTCAGGCTGCCGCAGACGCCACACCGGCACCACGCGCCATGACGTTCAGCACCGTATTACTGGCGTTGTTGTGCGTGATTTCCGGCGTGGCTTCCCCGTGGATTATTCCGCAATTCTCTGCTGTCGCCGCCTCCGTACTGAACACGCCGGTTCTGCTGGCTGCTCAGCATGGCGTGGCGTTCTCGCCGGCGTCCGCGGTGTCTGCCCCGATGGTGGCCATTTTGCTGCTGGGAATGCCGTTAATGCCGTGGCTTATCGCCGCAGTTCTGCGTGGCGCGCGGCTGCCAAACCGTTCGCGTGGCGATGCCTGGGCCTGTGGTTACGCGCACTCCGCCGACATGGTGGTGACGGCGACCGGTTTCGCCCAGCCGCTGCGCGTGATGTTTGCTCCGCTTTACCGTCTGCGCAGCCATGCGACACCGGCGTCACTGGTTTCAGCCCTGCACCGTGGCTGGCTGGGGCCGTTCTGCCGTCGTCTGGCGTTCATCGAACTGGCCGTATTACTGGTCGTGGCTTTTGCCTGAGGAACTGACTATGAACTTTCCTTCCCTGCTGGCCGGTTCGCTGTGGCCGCTGGCGCTGATTCAGGCGGCGGCATTGCTGGCTGTCGCTCCGTTATTTGCCGGATTCAGCCGCGTGATGCGTGCGCGGATGCACAACCGGCGCGGGCCCGGCGTATTACAGGAATACCGTGATATCGCCAAATTACTCCGGCGACAGAGTGTCGCGCCCGCGGCGGCGGGCATGGCGTTTCGCAGTATGCCGTATCTGCTGACCGGCGGTTTACTGGTGATCGCCACCGCGCTGCCTGTGGTGACGCTGACATCGCCGATGGGCGCGGCGGTGATCTGATCACCGTTATCTATCTGTTTGCGGTAGTGCGCTTTGTATTTGCCATCGCCGGACTCGACACCGGCAGCACTTTCTCTGGCATAGGCGCCAGCCGTGAAGCGGTACTCGGCGTTCTGGTCGAACCGATTCTGCTGCTCGGCCTGTGGGTGGCGGCGCTGGTCGCCGGTTCCACATCACTCGGCGCGATTGCGGCACGGGTACTGCACTGGCCGGTTTCCTCTTCATTAACCCTGATTCTGGCCGGTCTGGCCTGTGCGTTCGCCACCTATATCGAAATGGGCAAACTGCCGTTTGATATGGCCGAAGCCGAGCAGGAGTTACAGGAAGGTCCGCTGACCGAATATTCCGGCGCGGCGTTAGGCGTGGTGAAAATCGGCATCAGCCTGAAACAGCTGGTGGTGTTGCAACTGTTTCTCGGCCTGTTCTTCCCGTTTGGACTGGCAGAACACATTACGCCGCTGACGCTGCTGATCGCCGTGGTGTTGTGTCTGCTGAAACTGCTGATCGCGGTGTTTGTCGTCGCGCTCATCGAAAACAGCGTCGCCCGTCTGCGCTTTCTTAAAACCTCCCGCACTACGTGGGCGGGATTCGGTCTGGCGTTTCTGGCGCTGGTTTCCTGGCTGGTCGCTGGCTGACCTGACATTTTTCTTGTCCCGCTGCGGCGGGAAGAGGCTTTGCAATGAGTGAGTTCAACACCGCATTAAATCAAAACCCGGTCGGCGAAGAGTATCTGGCTGCGCTGGCAAAACAGTTTCCGTCGGCGATTCTGGGCAGCGAATGGCAGACCGATACGCAGGCGACCGTCACCATCAGGCTGAACTGGCTGCCGGAAGTGGTCGAATGGCTGTATTACCAGCAGGGCGGCTGGCTTTCCGTACTGTTCGGTAACGACGAACGCACGCTGTGCGGCAACTACGCGCTGTATTACGTGCTGTCGATGGAGAAAGGCGTGAAGTGCTGGATAACCGTGCGCGCCGAGGTGGATCCGATTTCACTGGAATTCCCGTCCGTGACACCGCGCGTACCGGCGGCGGTCTGGGGTGAGCGTGAAGTACGTGATATGTATGGTTTGCGTCCGGTAGGGCTGCCGGACGAACGTCGTCTGGTGTTGCCGGATGACTGGCCTGACGATTTATATCCGCTGCGCAAAGACGCGATGGATTACCGCCAGCGCCCTGCACCGACCACAGATGAAGAAACCTATCCGTTTATTTCTGAGGCCAAAGAAGGCAGCAAAATTGTGCCAATTGGCCCGCTGCACGTCACTTCTGACGAACCCGGACACTTTCGTCTGTTTGTCGATGGCGAAGACATTATCGACGCGGATTACCGTTTGTTCTATGTGCATCGTGGCATGGAAAAACTGGCCGAAACCCGCATGGGCTATAACGAAGTGACGTTCCTGTCTGACCGCGTGTGCGGCATCTGCGGCTTTACTCACAGCGTGGCGTATACCTCGTCGGTCGAAAACGCGATGGGGATTGTGGTGCCGGAGCGCGCCCAGATGATCCGCTCCATTTTGCTGGAAGTGGAACGCCTGCACAGCCATTTACTGAACCTCGGGCTGGCCTGTCACTTTGTCGGATTTGACTCCGGTTTTATGCAGTTTTTCCGCATCCGTGAGCAGTCGATGAAGATGGCGGAAATCCTGACCGGTGCGCGTAAAACTTACGGCATGAACCTGATCGGCGGCATCCGTCGCGACATCTTAAAAGACGACATGATTGCCACGATTGCGCTGGCGGGCGGCATGCGTCGTGACCTGAATGAGCTGGTGGATATTCTGCTGAGTACCGCCAACACCGAACAACGCAGCATGGGCGTTGGCATTCTGGATCCGCAGGTGGCACGCGATTTCAGCAACGTCGGTCCGATGGTGCGCGGCAGCGGTCACCGCCGCGACATGCGACAGGATCACCCTTACGCCGGTTACGCCAAACTGCCGTTCGAACTGTACAGCGAAACCGGCAACGACGTTTATTCCCGCCTGAAAGTGCGCATTCACGAAGTCTTTAACTCCCTGAATATGATCGAGTTTGGCCTGCAAAGCCTGCCTGGTGGCCCGCTGGCAGTGGAAGGCTTTAATTATATTCCGCACCGTTTCGCGCTCGGTTTTGCCGAAGCGCCACGCGGTGACGACATTCACTGGAGCATGACCGGTGACAATCAGAAGCTGTTCCGCTGGCGCTGCCGTGCGGCGACCTACGCCAACTGGCCGACGCTGCGCTACATGTTGCGCGGCAATACTGTCTCCGACGCACCGCTGATTATCGGCAGTCTCGACCCTTGCTATTCCTGCACCGACCGCATGACGGTGGTCGATGTACGCAAGAAAACGTCCATCGTCGTGCCTTACAAAGAGATCGAACGTTACGGCATCGAACGCAAAAACTCGCCGCTTTAAGGAGCCGCTCAAATCATGCTGAAACTGATTAAAAAAGTGCTCAAAACCGGCACGACAACGGTGGGATATCCGTTCGAACCGCTGGATTTAGCGCCCAATTTTCGTGGTAAGCCGCAATACACCGCGCAACAGTGCATCGCCTGCGGCGCCTGCGCTAATGCCTGTCCGTCGAACGCGCTGACCATGACCACGGCAGAAGACGGCGAAACGATCCGCTGGCAGCTGTTTTTAGGGCGCTGTATTTTCTGCGCCCGCTGCGAGGAAGTCTGCCCGACGGCGGCGATCAAATTGTCTCAGGAGTTCGAACTGGCGGTCTGGCGCAAAGAAGACCTGTATGAAACCGCAGATTTCCCTGTCTGCCATTGCCGGGAATGCGGCAAACCTTACGCCGTCCAAAAAGAAATCGACTTTGCGCTCAGCCTGTTACAGGAAAGCGCCGCGCTGAGCGACCGGCAGATCAGCGATCGCCGCGTGCAGTATGAAACCTGTCCGGCGTGCAAAAAAATGCACGGTCTCTCTTCCAGCGACCGCATTGATATTGGCCGCCATATGACTACGGAGGCCCGCTGATGAGCCATAACCCGATTGCGCCGCGTGACGAGAATGGCCTGCCGGTGCCCGTTACGCTTGATGAAAGTATCGCCGCGCTGAAATCGACATTACTCAATAACATCCGCCGCTCCGCCTACGTTTACCGCGTGGACTGCGGCGGCTGTAACGGCTGTGAGATTGAAATTTTCGCCGCCATTTCGCCGCTTTTCGACGCCGAACGCTTTGGCATAAAAGTCGTTCCGTCGCCCCGCCACGCGGACATTTTACTGTTCACCGGTGCCGTCACCCGCGCCATGCGTATGCCCGCTTTGCGCGCCTGGGATTCCGCGCCGGATCCGAAAATCTGTATTTCCTACGGCGCGTGCGGTAACAGCGGCGGAATTTTCCACGACCTTTATTGCGTCTGGGGCGGCACCGACAAAATCGTGCCCGTGGATGTTTACATTCCCGGCTGCCCGCCGACCCCGGCCGCCACCATTTACGGGTTCGCGATGGCGCTGGGTTTGCTGGATCAAAAAATCAAAGGCCAGCAGCACGACGTGGCCGCCGCAGAACCGGCTGCTTTATTGCATCCGGACTTGCCACAGCCGCTACGCGTACTGCTGGATCGTGAAGCACGCCGGATGGCAGGTTACCGCTACGGTCGCCAGATAGCCGATCAGTTTATGGATCTCGTCGCTGCCCCCGGTTTACAGCCGGTGGAACAGCGTGTTGCGACTTATCTGGCGGAACAAGGTGACCTGCGTCTGAGCGAAATCGTCGGCAATCTGCAACACATTTATCAGCAGGTGCTGCGTGGCGAGGTGCGTCTGTGATGACTTCCGTCAACGACCAGCGCTACGCGCGCCATCAGCCTTATGCCGGTCATACGCCTGACAAAAACAAAGTGGTTTTCTATTCGCTGAGCAGCAAGTTCGTCGATGAGAAAAGCGCACAGAAACGCAGCTCGCAGAAAGCGCAGGAAGTGATTTATTACAGCCTGGCTATCGGCCATCACCTCGGGGTGATCGACTGTCTGCAATCGCGCCTCGAATGCCCGCTCGACGGCTATCTGGGCTGGATTAACTGCCTGGCGGAAAACAGCGAAGCGCGCCGCAAACTGGCCGGTGTCCAGCGTTTTGGCGAGATCAATATCGACAGCAGCCACACGCATTTGCTGGCTCTGGCGCTGCGCGATGCACGTCCGCAGATGAATGCCGAACAGCGTGGCTGGAGCGATCAGCTTATCGCCCTGCTCTCGCAAATTGAACACGACCCCGCCATGTACCTGATGGTCAGGAGGTACGATGCCTGATTACCCTGAGAATCTCCCCCGCTTCGCACTGTTGTGCGTGGGCAACAGCATGATGGGCGACGATGGCGCAGGCCCCCGTCTGGCTGAACTGTGCGCGGAAAAACCGTTGCCCGGCTGGACAGTGGTGGACGGCGGTGCCGCACCCGAAAACGACATCGGCTTTTTACGCGAACTGTCTCCGCAGCATCTGGTGATTGCCGACGCAACCGATATGGGGCTGGCTCCCGGCGAAATGCGCATTATCGCCGAGGAAGATATCGCCGACATGTTCATGATGACTACCCACAATCTGCCGCTGACCTTTCTCATGCAGCAACTGCGTGAGGATATCCCGCAGATCACGTTTGTCGGCATTCAGCCCGACGTTGTCGCGTTTTATTACCCGATGAGCGCCGCCGTAGAACAGGCAGTCAGCCGCCTGCATCAGTTGTTACCGCGACTGGAAACGGGTCTGGGGATCGCCCCTTTTACAGTTTCGACATAACTGTCGATACGGTGACGACGCAAATATAACGTCAGTGAAAAATTTCGTCAGCGGCGCATCAGTTAAATTTAACTTACTGAATTTAATGATTAAAAATTAAAAACAGGAACTGGCACGCTTTATGTATAGCCAGTACCTGAAACCAATGACTTAGGGATTAAATCATCATGAACCGGTTCATCATCGCCGACCCCAAAAAATGCATCGGCTGCCGTACCTGTGAAATTGCCTGCGTGATGGCGCACAGCGATTCGCAGGATATCTCGCTGCTCAATGCCGAGACCTTCGCGCCACGTTTACATGTGATCAAAGGCGTTAATCTCAGCACTCCCGTCATGTGCCGTCAGTGCGAAGACGCCCCCTGCGCCAATGTCTGTCCGAACGGCGCGATTGCCCGCACCGGCGACCACGTTCAGGTGATGCAGGAACGCTGCATCGGCTGCAAAACCTGCGTCGTCGCCTGCCCGTATGGCGCGATGGAAGTGGTCACAAAACCGATTTTCCGCCAGAACGGCGCGGCGATGGTCGCGACCTCCGATAAAGCCGAAGCGCATAAATGTGACCTGTGCTATTTGCGCAGCGAAGGCCCGGCCTGCATGGAAATCTGCCCGACCAATGCGCTCTTCGCCATCGACCGCAACCAGTTACAGGAAATGAACGCAGAAAAACGCCGCCGCGCTGCGCTCGACAGCACTTCACCCTTGCTGTTTTAACCCCGGATAGAGGAAGTCATTCAATGAAAAAAGTTACTACTGTCTGCCCGTATTGCGGCGCCGGATGCAAACTGAATCTGGTGGTGGATAACGGAAAAATCATTCGCGCCGAAGCCGCGAACGGCGTGACCAATCAGGGCGAACTGTGCCTGAAAGGATATTACGGCTGGGATTTTCTCAATGACACCAAACTGCTGACACCGCGTCTGACGCAGCCGATGATCCGCCGTCAGAAAGGCGGCAAATTCGAAGCCGTGAGCTGGGATGAAGCCATCCGTTACACCGCGCAGCGTCTGAAAGAAATCAAACAAAAACATGGCCCGCGCGCCATCATGACTACCGGTTCTTCCCGCGGTACCGGCAATGAAACCAACTACGTGATGCAGAAATTTGCCCGTGCGGTGATCGGCACCAACAACGTCGACTGCTGTGCCCGCGTGTGTCACGGCCCGTCAGTCGCCGGTTTACAGGCCACGCTCGGTAACGGCGCGATGAGTAATTCCATCGGCGATATCGAGAACTCAAAATGTCTGCTGGTGATCGGCTATAACTGCGCCGATTCCCATCCGATCGTCGCCCGCCGCGTGATCAAAGCCAAAGAAAAAGGCGCACAGATTATCGTCTGCGATCCGCGCCGCATTGAAACCGCGCGTATTGCCGATCAGCATCTGCAAATCAAAAACGGCTGCAACATGGCACTGGTAAATGCTTTCGCCCATGTGCTGATCGAAGAAAATCTGTATGACCACGATTATGTCGCCAAATACACCGAAGGCTTTGAAGAGTATCGCAAAAACGTCGCGGATTACTCGCCGGAAGCCGTTGAAGAACAGACCGGCGTTTCTGCGCAACAAATCCGTCAGGCAATGCGCACCTATGCCGCCGCGCCTTCTGCCACCATCATGTGGGGCATGGGTGTCACACAGTTTGGTCAGGCGGTAGACGTGGTCAAAGGGCTGGCGGGTCTGGCATTGCTGACCGGTAATCTCGGACGCGCTAACGTCGGCGTCGGTCCGGTGCGCGGCCAGAATAACGTACAGGGCGCGTGCGACATGGGCGTGTTGCCTAACGAATTCCCCGGCTATCAGTCGGTCACTGATCCGAAAGTCCGCGCAAAATTCGCCGATGCCTGGGGTATCGACGTCAACCAGATGGACGCCGAAGTCGGCCTGCGCATTACTGAAATCCCACATCTGGCGATTGAAGGTAAGGTCAAAGCCTATTACATCATGGGCGAAGATCCGTTGCAGACCGAAGCCGATTTAGGGCTGGTACGCAAAGGGTTCGAGGCACTGGAATTCGTGGTGGTGCAGGACATCTTCATGACCAAAACCGCTGAACAGGCGGATGTGATTTTACCGGCCACCTCCTGGGGTGAGCACGGAGGCGTGTTCTCCTGCGCGGATCGCGGTTTCCAGCGTTTCGAGAAAGCTATCGAGCCGAAATATAACGTCAAACGCGACTGGGACATCATCAGCCTGCTGGCGACGGAGATGGGTTATCCGATGCATTATCAGGATAACCAGGAAATTTGGGACGAAATGCGCAGCCTTTGCCCGCTGTTCTACGGCGCAACCTACGAAAAAATGGGCGAACTCGGACACGTTCAGTGGCCTTGCACCACGCTGGAAAGTCCGGGGACACAGTTCCTTTACGCCGATAATCACTTCGATACGCCAACCGGCAAAGGCCAGCTGTTTGCCGCCCCGTGGCGTGCGCCTGCCGAAGTGCCGGACGGCGATTATCCGCTGGTGCTGTGTACCGTGCGCGAAGTCGGTCACTACTCATGTCGCTCGATGACCGGTAACTGTGCTGCACTGCAAACACTGGCCGATGAGCCGGGCTTCGTTCAGATGAACCCGGTGGATGCACAGGCACTGGGTATCCGCGACCAGCAACTGGTCTGGGTGGCATCTCGCCGCGGCAAAGTCATTTCACGCGCCAACTACAACGAGCGCATCAACGCCGGTGCCGTTTATATGACTTATCAGTGGTGGATCGGTGCCTGTAATGAGCTGACGCAGGACAATCTCGATCCGATTTCCAAAACGCCGGAAACCAAATACTGCGCGGTAAAAATCGAACAGATCGCCGATCAGCGCTGGGCAGAAAATTACGCACAGCAAACCTACAGCGACATGAAAGCGCGCCTGCGCAGTGCCGTCGAAGATGTGATCCCGGTGGTTGAGGTTTAGTTTGATTTAGCTCCTCCCTGAGGGGT
>NZ_JYDG01000070.1:0-51143 GCF_003263545.1 Rahnella sp. AN3-3W3 | reverse complement strand
TGCAGGATCAACCCCCTGCAGCTTATGAAAGTGCCTGGTTCATGAGGCACGGAACAGTCTAGGAAACTAGGGTCTATTCAAGGTCCATTTACCGAAAAGGATGATGCGTTAGAATTTATTTCTCGTATTGATGAGCCTGATAAAAGGTTGTATGCCTCAACCCATTCAGAGCCGATAGATGCCACGCATTCCTGCAAGCATGACAGCACTCGCCCATCAGCTGGCGGATGCATCTGCAATGACTGCGGATGGACTTCATGGTGATATATGACGCCAGAAGAGGCCGACAACGCAGTCAGAAGCATCGCAAAGAAACTCCTCACCGAACTCCGCTGTAAAGACAACCACCACACTCTCCGCGAACTACTCGATAAATACTCACCTCAAGCACAGCCATTCTGCCCTCAGCGGCATGAACCGTGGCTATGGCTAAATGTGCATGTTTATCGGGTGTTCGCAGGTAAATAGAAGAGGCAAGCATGGATAACGTTATTCATATGAACCCGAGCAAATGGGTCTCGGAAGATTTACTCATGTCCCTCACCGGCATGACCAAACACATGATCCAACACGCACGACGCAGTTCATGGATGGAAGGCCGCGAGTACCGCCATGTTGCCCCCGACCTTAACCCTAAGCAAAACAGCCCGATCATGTATAACCGCCAAGAAATCGATAATTGGGTTGAGCGACAAAGGCCGGCGATCCGCAGGAAGATTTCTGCTTAAATGCCCTCTCCTATCAACAAATGAGGAAATGAGGATGGCTGATTATCCTACTGGGGTAGAGAACCACTGCGGATTGTTGCGCGTGTGGTTCATCTATCAGGGGCAAAGGGTTAGGGAAAACCTTGGTGTACCAGACACAGCGAAGAACCGACGCATGGCTGGCGAGTTAAGGGAGTCAGTTCGCTACGCTATTAAGACGGGGAACTTCAACTACGCCGCACAGTTCCCTTCGTCAAAGCAGCTGCATAAGTTCGGCGTTGCTCAGTTGAACGTAACAATGGAGCAGCTTGCAGAGAAATGGCTGGCTTTGAAAGAAATGGAAATCACAAGAAACGGAATTAACAGGTACCGGTCATACATAAAAATCTGCATAGGTATTATTGGAGAAGACAGGCTGATTTCTTCTGTCACTAATGAAATGGTACTCGGCCTGAGGAGGGAGTTGTTGACTGGTTTTCAGATGGCTGGAATTCATCAGAAAACCCGACAACTTAAAAAGGGGCGCACAGTCAGAACGGTAAACGTCTACATGTCGTGCTTTGCAGGGATGATGGAATTTGCGGTGGCAAACGGATACATAGAACGCTCACCCTTCCTTGGGGTGAGCCCATTGAAGAAAAGCAAATCAGAACCAGATCCGTTAACTCGGGAGGAGTACGCGAGGCTTATAGAAGTTGCACCGTCACTTCAGGTAAAGAACATCTGGCGTCTGGCGGTGAATACAGGGATGAGGCACGGGGAGATTTGTGCGCTGGCTTGGGAAGATATTGACCTGAAGGAATGGACGATAACTATTAGCCGAAATATGGCTGTTGTTAATCACTTCACTCCACCTAAGACAGAAAGCGGCAACCGAACTATCAAGTTGACTAACCCTGCGATAGAGGCGCTGAAGGAGCAAATGACTTTAACGAGGATGGGGAAGCAAATAAAGGTAGATGTTCACCTTCGAGAATTTGGCAGAATTCGAAAAGATGATTGCACCTTTGTGTTCTCCCCTCGCCTGTCTGCAAGGAACGGTAAAGGTGGAGATTGGTACTCTCCTGGGGTATTTAGCGGAACGTGGAACTTCGCATTAAAGAAGGCGGGCATTCGTCATCGCAAAGCATACGAAACGCGACATACTTTCGCCTGTTGGGCATTGAGTGCTGGAGCGAATCCAAACTTTGTAGCAAACCAAATGGGTCACACATCTTCACAGATGGTGTACAGCGTTTACGGGAAGTGGATGAGCGAGAATAACAGTAATCAGATGGACATTTTGAACGCAGGATTTACGGGTGATGCCCCGTATATGCCCCGCGTTATATCACAGTGATGAAGTTCTTCAATCACTTCAAGTAGTTACTTCGCCCAGCTTGGCTTATTCATGATGTGATCCTGCCAGTCTTCAACGTCGTCTTCGCGCACGGCGATGTAACGCACGGAGATCTGCGCCGTATGCATGGCAGATTTGGATGCTTTATTCAGCAGCGGATGCCACGGGAGCAAAGGCTTGCCCTCGCCTATCAGACGATATGCGCAGGTAGGCGGTAACCAGTCGAAAGTGGTCAGGTTTTCACGCGTCAGTTTGATGCAGTCTTCTTCAAGCGTAAAACGACGTTCGTAGTTGCGGCACTGACAAGATTTAATATTGAGCTGGTTACAGGCGACGTTGGTGAAGTAAATCTCGTCCGTATCTTCATCAATCAGCTTATGCAGGCAACATTGTCCGCAGCCGTCGCACAATGCTTCCCATTCTTCGTCAGTCATTTCAGACAGCGTTTTTTGCTGCCAAAAAGCGGGTTCAGTCATGATGTGCATCCGGTATAAATAAAATGAGGGTGCTTATATAGACGCTTTAGACGTCAGATGCAAGTAAAGCCGCCGAAAGCTGCTCCGGCGACATCATTGCTTTGCGCTAAATCACGCGGGTAGTCACTTGCTTACCATTGAGTGTAGCTAAGATTTCATCGCCAGCGTGGAGCGGCCCGACACCATGAGGTGTACCGGTCAAAATTATGTCACCTGCACGCAAAGTGAAGAAACGGCTCATATAGGCAATCAGCGGCAAAAGCGGCGTCAGCATGTCACGGGTATTTCCTGACTGACGCGTTTGCCCATTGATCTCCAGCATCAACTCAGCCTGCTGCGCATCGCCAAATTCGCTGACCGGAATAAACCCGCTGATGGGACAGGATCCGTCAAACCCTTTGGCTTTTTCCCAGGGTTGTCCGGACTCTTTAAAGCGGGTCTGCAAATCCCGCAACGTGAGATCCAGCGCCAGCCCGTAACCGGCGATGGCATTCGCAACGCGATCTTCTGTTGCCTGTTTCAGCGGAGTGCCGATCAGTACCGCCAGTTCGACTTCATGATGTACAGCGCCGAAATCCTTCGGGATAGCGACAGGCTGACGGATATCGCAAAGCGCCGTTTCCGGTTTGATGAACACGACCGGCTCAGCCGATCGCTTATCGCCCATCTCTTTGATATGGTCGGCGTAGTTATTGCCGACACACACCACTTTGTTCACCGGAAAATCGAGTAATGCGCCATGCCAGTCTCTGTGTTGGTACATACAGCCACTCCTTGATATGAGGAATATCAGCCGCTGAACGGATTACGAGGTGCCGGCGCTAAAGGTGCTGAAGACGCCGGTGCGTTCTGCGCCGGTGCTGCCTCGCCGGAAACTACCGGTGTTTGCGCACCAGCCACGCCATCCGCCATCATGCCAATACTCAGCGCGAAATAGGTTGAACGGTTCCAGTGCATGATCGTACGGAAGTTATCGTAAACCAGGAAAGCCCGACCTTGCGTATCATCCGGAGTGATAATCCATGCGCGGGTGGCCGTGGATGTCAGCGGGCTGCCATCTGCTTGCGTCACGCCAAGTTGCTGCCAGTATCGGGCCGGATGCATCTGGTTATTCTTTAACCCTGCCAGATTACCGTCAAAGTTAGCGGGCAGTTTTACTTCCTGACCCCAACCCTGGTCGCCCTTCCAGCCTTCTTTAGATAAATAATTGGCCGTTGAGGCAAAGACATCGTCGGTATTTTTCCAGATATCGATTTTGCCGTCGCCATTCCCGTCAGCGCCGTAGGTCAGATAAGAGCTTGGCATAAACTGCGACTGCCCCATCGCACCGGCCCAGGAACCTTTCATCATGTCGCTGGTGGCTTTACCTGAATCAACGATTTTCAGCGCCGACATAAATTCTTTGGTGAAGAACGCTTCACGACGTCCTTCGAAGGCCAGCGTCGCCAGCGCGGAGAACACATCTTCTTTCCCCTGAATCTTGCCGAAGCTGCTTTCCATCGCCCACAGCGCCACAATGTACTGCGGCTGTACGCCATAGCGGTCGCTGGCTTTTGTCAGCGCAGGCAAATTGTTCTGCAACTGCTCTTGTCCCTGTTTGATTTTCCATTCAGGCAGCACGCGGGTCAGATAATCGTCGAGAGTAATTTTCTTCTCTAACTGATTGCGGTCAGAATTAATCACGCGGTCGACGAAATGAATATTCGCGAAGGTGCTGTCGATAGTCTGCTGGCTGATCCCCTGAGAGAGCGCTTGCGCTTTGAGTTCCTCCACATAAGCCGGGAATTCAGCGGGATCCCGTCCCTGTTCTGCCAGAGACGTTTTGCCTGAAGGCGCTGCCGGTGCGGCGGCGACAGGCTGTGTTGCCGCAGTGGATGGCGTGGTGGTTTGCCCTGAGGTGGCTTTTTGCGCTGCACAACCGCTGAGGATGATCAGCGGTGTTAACACGGCCAGTGCCGACAATTTCATCAATTTCTTCCTTTTGACTTCTGCAAGTGATTCATCGTTCTAAGCTTTGAGCACTACAACGATGAATGCAAGTCATGACGTCCGAAAGTTCGAGGATTGCCGAAACAAATGTCTGGAATGCGTTATTTACTGGCGTCGTTCAGATGAACATTCAATAAACTTTCTACCGGAGGTGGAACCTGCAGATAATAACCCTGCTCTTCAAGAGACTGACGTACTTTGACAATATCCGCAGTGGCGAGTTTTTCACGGTTGGCCAGATTTAGCATCATTGAGAACTGAGGCACGCCAAAACCTTTGAGTAATTCTTCAGGCACACGGGAAAAATCGTCTTTTTTTTCGACATACAGATAAGTCTGGTCACGTTTAGTACTTCTATAGATCACACAAAGCATTTTTTTAACTCTATTTTATTGAAACGGTGGCTTGCCTAGATATAACTGTAACTATAACATGCTTATCGTACATCGGAATATCGCCCCCCGAGTGGTATTCCGGGGATTTAGAGTTGCTGAGACTGAGTCAGGATAGATGTCACAATCGCCAATAGAACTAAAAGGCAGCAGTTTTACCTTATCGGTTGTTCATTTACATAGTTCACAACCAGAGGTTATTTATCAGGCATTACAGGAAAAAGTGGAGCAAGCTCCGGCCTTTTTGAAAAATGCCCCTGTTGTTATCAACGTTGCTTCACTCACAGGTGCAGCAAACTGGAAAGACATTCAACAGGCTGTCGCTTCTGCAGGCTTTCGCGTTGTTGGCATCAGTGGTTGTAAAGACGAAGCGCAAAAACGCGCACTTTCCCGCACCGGTTTACCGCTGCTCAGTGAAGGTCGTGCCCAGCGTATCGCTGCTGAACCACCGGTTCCTGTCGTGCCCGACAATGCCCCGGCCAAGACCCGCATTGTCAGTACCCCGGTCAGATCCGGCCAACAAATTTATGCCCGTAACAGCGACCTCATCGTGACCAGCAGTGTCAGTGCAGGTGCGGAACTTATTGCCGATGGCAATATCCACATCTACGGCATGATGCGAGGCAGAGCACTGGCAGGCGCCGCAGGCGATGCAAATTGTCAGATTTTTTGCACGCAATTAGGCGCTGAACTAGTCTCTATCGCAGGGCAATACTGGTTGAGTGATCAAATCCCGGCCGATTATCTCGGTCAGGCAGCGCGCCTCAGCCTGATAAATAATGTGTTAACCATACAACCTTTAAACTAAGCCCTTTTGACAAGGAATCCTTTCATGGCACGCATCATAGTTGTTACATCGGGTAAAGGGGGCGTTGGCAAGACCACTTCAAGCGCGGCCATTGCTACCGGTTTAGCTCAAAAAGGCAAAAAGACCGTTGTTATCGATTTCGATATCGGTCTGCGTAATCTCGATTTGATTATGGGCTGTGAGCGCCGGGTGGTTTATGATTTCGTTAACGTGATCCAGGGTGATGCCACGCTGAATCAGGCGCTTATCAAAGATAAACGCACTGAAAACCTGTTTATTCTTCCGGCCTCCCAGACGCGCGATAAAGATGCGCTGACTCGTGAAGGCGTGGAGAAAATCCTGAACGATTTAGCCGAGATGGAATTCGATTTCGTTGTGTGTGACTCCCCGGCGGGTATAGAAACCGGCGCGCTGATGGCATTGTATTTCGCCGACGAAGCCGTGATCACTACGAACCCGGAAGTCTCTTCCGTTCGCGACTCCGACCGTATTCTGGGCATTTTGTCATCAAAATCCCGTCGTGCGGAACAAGGCCTGGAGCCTATCAAAGAACATCTGCTTCTTACCCGTTATAACCCGGGCCGTGTCAGCCGTGGTGACATGCTGAGCATGGAAGATGTGCTGGAAATCCTGCGCATTCCACTGATCGGGGTTATCCCTGAAGATCAGTCTGTACTGCGTGCGTCCAACCAGGGCGAGCCGGTCATTCTGGATCAGGAATCCGATGCAGGGAAAGCGTATGACGATACCGTCAGCCGTCTGCTTGGGGAAGAACGTGCATTCCGTTTCATTGAGGAAGAGAAGAAGAGTTTCCTGAAACGCCTTTTTGGGGGATAAACCATGGCATTGTTAGATTTCTTTCTGTCCCGCAAAAAATCGACAGCCAATATAGCCAAGGAACGGCTACAGATCATCGTAGCCGAACGGCGTCGAGGGGATAGTGAACCGTCGTATCTGCCTGAACTGAAACGCGATATTCTCGCCGTCATCTGTAAGTACATTAAGATTGACCCGGAAATGTTACAGGTTCAGTTCGAGCAAAAAGGTGACGATATTTCCGTACTGGAACTTAACGTCACCCTGCCAGAGTCGGAAGAAGCGCCTAAATGACAGCAGTCCATTTAGCCTGTTTACAGGTGCTTTTTTCAGCATAGCGCCCTCTGTTTCCTCAGAGGGCCACTGCCTTTTTCGCATTCCTTTCTGTTATTTTTATCTTACCTTTCTATAACCACTGTATATAAACACACCTGGCAAATTCATTTACTGCCTTTTTTCATTTATTCCTCAAAATTTTGATTAAGACTCATCTCATTCATGCTGGAATTTAATATCCATAGACTGCTTTAATTCGGCATAATTTATGACAACCTGTTATCCGCTAACTTGTTATTCGCAGTTGTCTTGTCAGCAAAGAATAAAAAAAGAGCGGGATATTAGCCCGCTCTTTTTAATTCACTCCTGGATTGACTATGCCTTCATAACGAAGGGATCAATAATTGCTCAGAATTTCACTCAGCCTTTCAGCTAACAATTTTCCGCGCCAGCCACTGATTAATTCCGGCTGAGATTCTTTATCTTTTAACTTCCAGTGATGAGTCAGTAGTTGGTTAATCTGACGACGTGACGCCAGTAATTCAACGCTGAGTTTGCTCTCTTCGCTCACAGCCTGGATCAGTGCCTTGATATCTTTGAAGACTTTACGATAACCGGGCTGGTCGATAAGGTTCGAAATCGGTGCAGGCAGTTCAGATTCATCGAGCGCATTGGATTCTTCCACCAGCGCCAGCAGTGTGCGTCCGTGATAGCGGATTTCCGGACCACTCAGGCCCAGCGCTTCCAGTTCGCCCAGTGAGGTCGGCTGATAGCGGGCGACCTGCCACAGATTTTCCTCGCGGACCACAAAGTTAACCGCCAGGTCACGCTGACGCGCCTGATTAAGACGCCAGGCAGCTAACAATTTCAGGCAGCCTAACTGGCGCGGACGCAGCTGGAATGCATTGCCGATTTCCAGATAGGCCAGCTCAGGTTGCAGCACTTCACTGCGACGACGGCAGAGCGCCAGACACTCGTCCAGAGCCGCGTCCATCCACCCTGCTTCTTCGGTTTCACGCATCAACTGGTCGGCCAGCGGCAACAGATACCACACGTCAGCAGCAGCATACACACATTGTTTTTCGCTCAGCGGACGGGCAATCCAGTCAGTGCGCGATTCACTTTTATCCAGCTCTACGCCGGTTGTTTCCGCTACCAGACGGGCAAAACCACAGGAAAGCGGACGCCCGCTAAACGCGGCGAGGATCTGCGTATCAATCAGAGGTGAAGGCATAACACCAAAAGCATTCAGAAAAACTTCGAGGTCTTCACTGCCCGCATGGAGGAATTTGATGACATCAGGATTAACCAGCAAATCAATGAAAGGCTGCCATGCGGTGATCGGTAAAGGATCGATAAGGGTGAGCTGTTCGCCGTCAAAAAGCTGGATCAAACCCAGTTGCGGATAATAAGTGCGGGTACGAACAAATTCGGTATCCAGCGCAATTTTGCTGTGCGCTTTGGCCTGAAGACAAACCTGCTCCAGCGCGTCATTGGTGGTGATCAACTGATAATTCAAATCTTAATTCTCTTAATCATTACTGCGTTATAACGTGATAACGCCGGACATCGCCGGCGTTAAGAATCTGACTGTCACTGAACAAACGTGTTAACCGCTATGCTGCATCCTGCTTCGGATCGACTTTGGGTTTTGCCTGCTCATCGCGAAGTTCCCGTCTGAGGATTTTACCGACATTTGACTTCGGTAACTCATCACGGAACTCGACAATCTTAGGTACTTTGTAACCGGTTAATAACCGGCGACAGTGTGCCAGGAGTTCTTCGCTGGTCAGTGAAGAGTCTTTTTTCACCACGCAAATTTTGACAATTTCACCCGACGACTCATTCGGCACACCAATGGCGGCAACTTCGAGAACTTTGTCGTGTTGTGAAACTACCTCTTCAATTTCGTTAGGGTAAACATTGAAACCGGAAACCAGGATCATGTCTTTTTTACGGTCAACAATCCGTAGGAAGCCCTGCTCGTCCACTGTAACGATATCGCCCGTCGATAACCAGCCATCTTTTAGCACCTCATCGGTTGCAGACGGCCGCTGCCAGTAACCCAGCATGACCTGAGGACCACGTACCCACAACTCGCCCGGCTCGCCCGGCGCAACGTCATGACCGTTATCATCCACCAGACGTACCTCTGTCGAAGGCACTGGCAAACCGATGCTGCCACTGTAATGTTTCAAATCGTACGGATTTCCGGCCACCAGCGGGGAACACTCCGTCAGACCGTAACCTTCCAGCAAATGTTTACCCGTCAGTTTTTCCCATTTGTCCGCCACAGATTTTTGCACTGACATCCCGCCACCTACAGAAAGACGCAGCGTGGAGAAATCCAGTTCGCGAAAGTCTTCGTTATTGAGCAGCGCATTAAACAGGGTATTTACCCCGCTGATGGCGGTAAACGGATATTTGGCCAGCTCTTTGACCATGCCTGATACGTCGCGCGGATTGGTGATAAGCAAGCTTTTACCGCCCAGATCGAGGAACAGCAGGCAGTTCACCGTCAGGGCAAAGATGTGGTATAGCGGAAGTGCTGTCACCACCAGCTCATGTCCCGGCTGCAATAGCGGTGCGTACGCCGCTTTTGCCTGTTCAAGATTCGCCTGCATGTTTCGGTGCGTCAGCATCGCGCCCTTCGCCACGCCGGTGGTGCCACCGGTATATTGCAGAAATGCCAGGTCGTCATTAATGATGTCGGGTTTGATGTATTGCAGACGACGCCCGCGCTGTAATGCGGTACGGAAGGAGATCGCGTTCGGAAGGTGGTATTTTGGCACCAGCCGTTTGATGTATTTCACCACAAAGTTAACCAGCGTGCCTTTCGCGGCAGAAAGCTGATCTCCCATGCGGGTCAGAATGACGTGCTTGACCTGCGTTTTGTACACCACTTTTTCCAGCGTATGGGCAAAGTTGGAGACAATGACAATTGCACTGGCGCCGCTGTCATTCAGCTGATGCTCAAGCTCACGCGGCGTATACAGCGGGTTAACATTAACCACGACCATGCCAGCACGCAACACACCGAACAGTGCAATCGGATACTGCAATAAATTCGGCATCATCAGTGCAACACGATCGCCCTTCTGCAGACCCAGTTCGTTTTGCAGATAAGCAGCGAAAGCCCGGCTGCGCTCTTCAAGCTTGCGGTAGGTCATTGCCTCGCCCATGTTGATGAATGCCACACTGTCGGCGTAACGCAGCGCGGAATTTTCAAACATTTCGACCAGGGAACTGTAGCGGTCAGGGTCGATGTTCTCAGGAACATCTGCCGGATATCGTTTTAGCCAAACCTTTTCCAAGGTATCACTCCTGAAATCATGTTCTGTTGCCGTCTCTATTAGAAGAGTTTTATCACGTCTTTAACAATATTTTAACTCAGCTTACCAGTTGCGTTTCAAACAATGTCGAGGTTGAGAGGCGGGTCACTTTTTCTGCGCCCTTGCTTTGCCAAACCATCCATGGCTTAAAAGAAAAAGGCGGCAATTAAGCCGCCTTAACAACTACAACAACTACTGCTGTTACTGCTTTGGTGGCGGCGGCACGGGATGTGCCGGAGCCGGTTTCATTGCCGCCGGTGGGTGCCCGCCAGAATGTGGCGGTGGTGCTGCACGCGGCGACGGAGGCCTATTCGGTGACGACGCTTTCGACCCGTGCGGGTGCCGTGTTATACCATCCGGGCCCCCAGCCGGGTCCAAATCCGCGCCCCCATGAATCATAAGGGCCGCCGTAGCCATAACCCCACGGGCCAATCGGCTGCGGAGGCATTACAACCTGTTGCTGTATACGCCAGCGTTTATAGCTGTTGACGTTAACGGTGACAAAATCATAGGAAGTCTGGCCAATTTTGCCTTTCTCCACACCGGCAATCGGCCCGACGACTGTTACCAGCTGATTGCGATAATCGACAGGATCCACAAAGCCGTTGATGTAAGCCATGATCCGCCCTCGCGACGCTGCGCCTAAGATCGGCCTTGCGCCTTCATCCAGCGGTACCGTGGCAATTTCCAGGCGGGTTTTGTTTTGCAAATTGGTCACAGAGACCACTTTGCCGCCAAAACGCGACTCCTGACCGACATAAAGACCCGGTGCGCCCTGCACTGCCTGTAAATTCATCTGCGGGGTGGCCGTGGTACCGCGAATTTCATCCGGCACCGTGACACAACCCGATAACACCAAAGCACTCAGTGCAACCGCACTCAGCGCCATTTTTTTACCCGTTTTACCCGATAACTGCTGAATTACAGACCACTTACGCATTGCGATGACTCCTGTGCAAACTCTTCATTTTGACCATTTTTCAGAGCACAAGTTGCCTGACTTTACCGTCATTTACCGTCCTGGCAGCTTTTTCCACGTCACTTCATTGCGCAGATAAGTGGGTTCGGCATCTTCCGGATTAACACGGATGCCATTTTCCCAGAGCTGGAGCGCCAGCGGCAGCATATCTTCTGCATGAGGCAGTAACATTTTGCCATCAAATAATTCAGCTGCCGGAGATTCACCTAACAGATGAGGATAAGTATCCCAACCGGTTCCCACCGTCGCAAAACGGCCAGATAATTCAGCGGCGCGCGCCAGAAGTTGTTCTGGTTTGATGACCTTCTCGGTCTCTTCACCGCTCCAGACGCCCTGCGCATTGCGGCTGAATTCACCCCAGTAGACTTCACCCATGCGGGCATCAATGGCTGCGAGAACGTTATCAGCACCGGTCAGGCGATACGCACCCTGCGCCATCGTCTGTAACGTAGACACTGGCAGCAAAGGCAATTGCGCGCCCAGCGACAATCCCTGAGCCATACCAATGCCGATACGCACGCCGGTAAAACTGCCCGGTCCGCGACCAAAAGCCAGCGCGTCAAGCTGAGTCAGGGAAAGTCCTGCTTCGGCGAGAATTTGCTGAACCATCGGCAAAATGCGCTGCGTGTGCTCGCGGGCACAGAGTTCAAAATGAGCGAGCGTTTCGCCCTGATTATAAAGCGCAACCGAACAGGCTTCTGTCGCCGTATCAATTGCTAAAATTCGCGTGGACATGCCAGACCTCAGGCGGGGTAATTAATAAGTTGTACCCTATATACTTCGGATTGCAGCAAGGTGACAAGCTCGTCGATCCCAGGGAACTTAGATAACTAAGTGACTGGGGTGATTGAGCGCAGTCAACGCATCTGCAATCTGAAATATGACGGGTATAAGAGCCTTTTTCGGGGCGGCATCTTAGCATAAACAAAGGGCTATTTCTGCTCTTCGACATCCTGTAAAAAGCGGATCGCTTGTGCCAGGTCACGCGTGCGCGGGGTCGGCGGCAAACTATTGAGGAAAACTTCGCCATAAGGACGCATCACCAGCCGGTTATCGCAAATCACCATAACACCCCGGTCAGAGGTATCACGGATCAAACGCCCGACGCCCTGTTTCAGCGTAATGACCGCATCGGGTAATTGTACGTCATTGAACGGGTCTCCGCCGCGTAAGCGACAGTCTTCAATACGGGCTTTGAGCAGCGGATCGTCAGGTGACGTGAACGGCAGTTTATCGATGATGACGCAAGACAGCGCATCGCCCCGCACATCCACGCCTTCCCAGAAACTGCTGGTCGCCACCAGCAAGGCGTTACCTGCTTCGACAAACTGCGCGAGAAGCTGGCCTTTACTGGTTTCGCCCTGCAATAAAACCGGCAACGTCAGGCTGGCTCTGAATTCCTCAGCCAGTTCGCGCATCATTTTGTGTGACGTACACAGGAAGAAGCAGCGGCCTTTGTTGGCTTCAATCAGCGGACGCAGCATACGCGCCAGCTGCTTCGAGCTGCCACTGACGTTCGATTCAGGCAGAAAGCGCGGCACGCATAACAGCGCCTGTTTGGCGTAATCAAACGGACTTGGCAGCAGTAATGTTTCTGCCTCATCCAGCCCGAGACGTTCGGTAAAATGATGCAGCTGATCGTTTACCGAAAGCGTAGCTGAAGTGAAAATCCACGCGCCGGGTTTCTCTTTCATCATTTCGCTGAATTTATCGGTTACCGACAACGGTGTCAGCGCCAGCACGAAATGGCGTGAGTTACATTCATACCAGTAACTGTAGCCGGGAATGGACACGTCTTTCAGGCGTTTCAGACGATTGCGGTAAAGCGTGGCGCGTTCGAAAGCAGCATCGAGCAGCGCAGAACGCCCGAGCGACAATTTCACCACGTCATAGCAAAGTTCCAGCGCGTCATCGAGTAATAACAGCGCGCGCTGGATAGCGGGCTGGTTAAGCACATCGCGCAGATTGCCGCGAAAACCCGGTTCACCAAGCGCCAGACGAAAATCCATCGTGCTCTGGCTCAGACGATCAGCACTTTTTTGTAACTGCACGGAATCACGGACTTCCGTGCGGTAAGCGATCGTGATGTCTTTCGCCATATCCAGCAGCTGACGGCTGGTCACCTGCTGACCAAAATACTGGCTGGCGATATCAGGGATCTGATGCGCTTCGTCGAAAATCATCACGTCAGCCTCGGGAATAAGCTCACCGAAGCCGCTCTCTTTCACCACCATATCCGCCATAAACAGATGATGGTTAACCACCACCACATCGGCGTCCATCGCCTTGCGACGGGCTTTTACGACAAAGCATTCTTTATACAGCGGACAGTCACTACCAAGGCAATTGTCGTTGGTGCTGGTCACCAGTGGCCAGACAAAACTGTCTTCCGGCACCACGTTGCAGGTGCTGATATCGCCTTCTTCCGTGCTGCTCGACCAGTGACGCAGATGTGCCAGTTCGCTGAGCGCCTGGCTGGCGAGATCGCCGCCGGAGAGTGATTGCTGTTCCAGACGTTCCAGGCACAAATAGTTTGAGCGCCCTTTCAGCAGCGCCAGACGACCTTTGAAATTCAGTGCGCTGGCGACTTTAGGCAAATCGCGGGAATACAGCTGATCCTGTAAGTTTTTCGAACCAGTGGAGATAATGACTTTTTTGCCGGAACGCAGTGCCGGAGCAAGATACGCATAAGTTTTACCGGTACCTGTACCGGCTTCGACCACCAGCCCCTGCTTACCGGTGATGGCTTTGCTGACAGCCTGCGCCATCAGACGCTGAGGTTCACGCGGTTTAAAACCTTCAATTTTCTGCGCCAGTGCGCCGTCTGTTGCGAAATCGTCTGTCACTCTGTCTCTCTACCTGTACGGATCAGCAGTGATTATGCCAATCCCTTGGCTTCACTACCACCGCCATCTGCCAATCCAACGCATTCATCCTTTGTGATACCCTTAGCGCCATCATAAGTATGTGACTAACCGGAGTTAAAAAATGACCATCGAACGTATTCGCCCTGAGCCACGGATGTCCGACATCGTGATCCATAACGACACCATTTATTACACCGCGGTACCGGAAAATCTGGACGCGAATGCGAAAGATCAAACGGCGGAAACGCTGGCGATTATCGACGCAGCGCTGACTGAAGCGGGCTCAGACAAAAGCAAAATTCTGGATGCCACACTGTTTCTGGTGAATAAAGAAGATTTCCCGGCCATGAACGAAGCCTGGGATGCGTGGGTATCGCCGGGCAATGCCCCCGTACGTTGCACCGTGCAGGCCAACCTGATGAATCCGAAATACAAAATTGAAATCAAGATTATCGCTGCACGTTAATCACTGATTTTCGGACATAAAAAAACCTCCAGCCGGAGGTTTTTTATTATCAGCGTAATGCTTTATTACGCTTTTGCACCCGCTACAGCTTCTTTAGCGAGTTCGGTGATTCGTGCATAATCACCGCTTTCCAGCGCATCAGCCGGCACCAGCCAGGATCCACCGATACACAACACGCTTTTCAGCGCCAGATAATCACGGTAGTTCGCCGGTGAAATACCGCCAGTCGGGCAGAAACGCACCTGCGGGAATGGCCCTGCGATAGCCTGCAACGCTTTCACGCCGCCGTTAGCTTCCGCCGGGAAGAATTTAAATTCACGCAGACCAGCATCCAGACCCATCATCAGTTCTGAAACAGTGCAGATACCCGGGATCAGCGGGATCGAACCGGCATTCGCAGCCTTAAGCAATGCATCGGTCAGACCCGGGCTAATCGCGAACTGCGCACCGGCTTCGGTCACTTCGGCCAGTTGTTCAGGATTGAGCACAGTCCCTGCGCCAATAATGGCTTCCGGCACTTCTTTGGCAATCGCACGGATCGCATCCATCGCACACGGGGTACGTAAGGTGACTTCCAGAACGCGCACGCCACCGGCAACCAGCGCTTTGGCCAGCGGAACGGCATGTTCCAGTTTATTGATAACAATCACAGGAACGACCGGCCCTGAGGTCAGAATTTGTTCCGCGCTTGTTTTCCAGTTTTTCATCTTGCTCTCCATTCATGCCCGCAGGCACCGTTGTGATTGATGGCGCGCCCCTGCCACAGGGACCAGTAATTTTTTCACAACGAAGAAATCACTGGAAACCGACCACACCCGATTGGACGATACTACCCTCCCCGTCATGTCTGAAGCCGCAGCGGCGTTGGCTACATTTGTTAACCCGAATCACTGACTCATGTCAGCTCATCGGGACTCACTCACTTGCCGCCTTGCTGCAGCCTCAAACATTTTGGGGAGTAATGACTCAATAAATTATTCGTTATTCGAACTCATTCCAGGAACGGCCGTCGCGGGTGATCATCGCCACAGAAGCCACAGGCCCCCATGTCCCGGACTGATAAGGTTTTGGTGCTTCGCTTTCTGCAGCCCATGCGTTCATGATGGAGTCGACCCATTTCCAGGCTTCTTCCACTTCGTCACGACGCACGAACAGCGCCTGGATACCACGCATGGTTTCGAGCAGCAGACGCTCGTAAGCATCGGCAATATGTTGCTCATTGAAGGTTTCAGTGAAGCTCAGATCCAGCTTGGTAGTTTGCAGACGGTGTTTATGCTCCAGACCCGGTACTTTGTTCAGTACTTCGATCTCGATCCCTTCATCCGGTTGCAGACGAATCGTTAGTTTGTTCTGCGGCAACTGCTGGTAAGAATCACGGAACAGGTTCAGTGCCGGGCTCTTGAAATACACCACAACTTCTGAACATTTGGTCGGCAGACGTTTGCCGGTACGCAGGTAGAACGGCACGCCCGCCCACTGCCAGTTATCGATATCCACGCGGATAGACACGAACGTTTCAGTGCTGCTGGTTTTCTTCGCGCCTTCTTCTTCAAGATAGCCAGGGACTTTCTTGCCCTGCACGAAGCCGGCAGTGTACTGACCGCGTACGGTGTTTTCACGTACATTAGACTGATCGATACGGCGCAGTGAGCGCAGTACTTTCACTTTCTCATCACGGATTCGGTCGGTACTCAGATCAGCCGGTGGAGACATGGCGATCATGGTCAGAATTTGCAGCAAGTGGTTCTGGATCATGTCACGCATCTGACCCGCATCATCGAAGTAACCCCAGCGGCCTTCGATACCCACTTCTTCAGCAACGGTGATCTGCACGTGATCGATAGTACGGTTATCCCAGTTGCTGGCGAACAGGTTGTTGGCGAAACGCAGTGCCAGCAGGTTCAGTACCGTTTCTTTACCCAGATAATGGTCGATACGGTAAACCTGAGATTCTGCGAAATATTCGGCAACCTGATCGTTAATAACCTGAGACGACTCCAGCGAGTGGCCGAGAGGTTTTTCCATCACGACGCGCGCAGGCTCTTTATTCAGGCCCGCTTCACCCAGACCGCGGCAAATAGCCCCGAAGTGGCTTGGCGCAATCGCAAAGTAGTTAATGGTGGCACGATTTTTCTGGTCGAGCATCTTGCCCAACACTTTGAAATGCTTCAGATCATTGACATCAAGGTTACAGAAATCAAGACGGGCACTGAGTTTGTCCCACAGTTCCGGATCAATTTTTTCTTTCATGAAGGTGGTCAGTGCTTCTTTAACCACTTCGGTATAGGCCGCTTTGTCCCATTCCGCACGTCCGACACCGATAATGCGGGTATCCGGGTGAATGTGACCCGCTTTCTCTAACTGATACAGGGAAGGCAACAGCTTACGGCGCGCAAGATCGCCTTTCGCACCGAAAATTACCAGATCACAAGCCTGGGCTGTCTGAGTTACCGCCATGTTCTTCTCCTCAATGCAGGAATACCTGACATATTTCTGGTTGCTTCGCCGGAGCTGCAACTCGAATTATCCCGGGTACATATTGTAATTTTATTTCAGCAACAATGTACTCTGATTGCCCGTGAGCCGTAAACCATGATCTGACAAGGTAATAACTCTGCGGAAAACCTTATTTTTATCATAAGTCTCTCAGGTGCTCTTAAAACCCACAACATCCTGTAATTTTATGACAAAACTGAACAGAATTTACCATACTGAAAGTTAGATCTCGGTCAAACTCTGACAAAAAAAGCCGTAAATTCGCCTGGCTGACGCTGCCAACGGCATTAAGCGCGTAGTATATTTTCATCAAATCAGTCCGATTTCCTCTTTTCAAAGAAATCGTTGAAACCTATGAGTAGCATGCTTATGAATACGTTGGAAAAAATCCAGACTCACCTTGACATTCTGAGCAAGTCAGAACGCAAAGTTGCTGAAGTTATCCTGGCATCGCCGCATGTTGCTATTCACTCCAGTATTGCCACCCTCGCCCGCATGGCCGACGTCAGTGAACCTACTGTAAACCGTTTTTGCCGTCGTCTCGACACAAAAGGGTTTCCGGATTTTAAACTGCATCTGGCACAAAGTCTGGCAAATGGTACACCTTATGTGAACCGTAACGTGGATGAAAGCGACAGCGTCAGCGCTTACACCAGTAAAATTTTCGAGTCCGCGATGGCCAGCCTTGACCAGGTGAAGAATACCCTGGATATCGCCGCCATCAATCGTGCCGTCGATTTACTCACCCAGGCCAAGAAAATTTCCTTCTTTGGCCTGGGCGCTTCCGCCGCGGTCGCCCATGATGCCATGAACAAATTTTTCCGCTTTAACATTCCCGTGGTTTACTTCGACGATATCGTCATGCAGCGGATGAGTTGTATGAACTCCAGCGAAGGCGACGTGGTGGTACTGATTTCGCACACCGGACGCACCAAAAATCTGGTCGAACTTGCCCAACTCGCCCGTGAAAACGATGCCACAGTGATTGCGATCACTTCTTTTAATACACCTCTGGCCCATGAAGCGACGCTGGCTTTGTTACTGGATGTTCCCGAAGACACCGACGTTTATATGCCGATGGTTTCGCGAATTGCCCAGCTCACGTTGATCGACGTGCTGGCAACCGGTTTTACTCTGCGCCGTGGCGCAAAATTCAGAGATAACCTGAAGCGGGTCAAAGAAGCGTTGAAAGAATCGCGCTTTGATAAAGGGACAGTCGTCCCGACCCTGCATGAGTGAGCGTGTTCAACAGGCTAAGGCATAAATCATTCAACAAAAGAATGAATAAAGCACCATTGATTTAATAGGGAGTCTGGCCGGAAATCTTCGCGCAACGTGCGCAAGACGAAAGCCAGACATAAGGCCAGCGGGTCACACAGGTGAAACTCTTTTGTATTACAATTACACCTCCGGCAAAGTGGACTCGTTGTTTTTTGCATTACCATGTTTCATCAGTTAACGGAGTTAGGCATGTCCAGAAGGCTCAGAAGAACGAAGATCGTTACCACCCTCGGTCCGGCAACTGACCGCGACAATAATCTTGAGAAGATCATTGCAGCGGGCGCAAACGTTGTACGTATGAATTTCTCTCACGGAACTGCTGAAGATCACATCCTTCGCGCTAACAAAGTGCGTGAAATCGCCGCCCGCCTTGGCCGCCATGTCGCCATTCTCGGTGACCTGCAAGGTCCTAAAATCCGCGTTTCTACCTTTAAAGAAGGCAAAGTCTTCCTCAATATTGGCGACAAATTCCTGCTCGATGCCAACATGAGCAAAGGTGAAGGCGATAAAGAAAAAGTCGGTATCGACTATAAAGGTCTGCCTGCTGACGTCGTACCGGGCGACATCCTGTTGCTCGATGACGGTCGCGTGCAGCTCAAAGTGCTCGAAGTTCAGGGCATGAAAGTGTTTACCGAAGTCACCGTTGGTGGCCCGTTGTCTAACAACAAAGGCATCAACAAACTGGGCGGTGGTCTTTCTGCTGAAGCCCTGACTGAAAAAGATAAAGCAGACATTATTACTGCGGCCAAAATGGACGTAGATTATCTGGCAGTTTCATTCCCACGCACCGGCGAAGATCTTAACTACGCACGCCGTCTGGCCCGTGATGCAGGCTGTAACGCGCAGATCGTGTCTAAAGTTGAACGCGCTGAAGCCGTTGCCACCGACGCCGCAATGGACGACATCATTCTGGCTTCCGACGTAGTGATGGTCGCCCGTGGCGATTTGGGTGTGGAAATTGGTGACCCTGAACTGGTCGGTATCCAGAAGAAACTGATCCGCCGTGCCCGTCAGCTGAACCGTGCAGTGATCACTGCGACTCAGATGATGGAATCGATGATCACCAACCCGATGCCAACCCGTGCTGAAGTGATGGACGTGGCGAACGCCGTGCTCGATGGCACCGATGCGGTCATGCTTTCAGCAGAAACCGCCGCAGGTCAGTATCCGTCTGAAACGGTTGCGGCAATGGCACGTGTTTGTCTGGGTGCTGAGAAAATCCCTAGCATTAACGTATCCAAACACCGTCTGGATGTGGAATTCGATAACATCGAAGAAGCCATTGCGATGTCAGCGATGTATGCTGCCAACCACCTGAAAGGGGTGACGGCGATCATTTCCATGACGGAATCAGGCCGTACTGCTCTGATGTTGTCCCGTATCAGTTCTGGCCTGCCAATCTTTGCCATGTCCCGTCATGAGCACACCCTGAATCTGACCGCCATTTACCGTGGCGTTACGCCGGTCTTCTTCGACAGCGTCAACGACGGCGTAGCGGCGGCTCAGGACGCGGTAAATCTGCTGCGTGATAAAGGTTATCTGTTGTCAGGTGATCTGGTGATTATCACGCAGGGCGACGTCATGAGCACCATCGGTACCACCAATACCAGCCGTGTGCTGCGTGTTGATTAAACTCAATATGTAATTAAATATGTATTAAGGGTCGATCATTATGATCGGCCTTTTTATTTCCCCTTCCACACACTTTTACCCCGAAACAATCCGGTTAATTGCCTGCCTTAATTTGATCATTATTTTGCCATCTGGGCGAAATAATTTGCTGCCCTGCTCTGACAAAAATTTTTTAAACGAAATAGGCCCTCATTTAGTGTGTATTAATATAACTTTTTATATTGATAGAAACGGTTATTTGCGCTCATAAACGAATAACAAATACAGAATGCTCCCATGTGAAAAAATCTTTTTATGATCAAATCGACTGATAAATGTGACTTACATCACATTAAACAAGCTTAACTGAAGCAATCATCCAAATGTTCAATGCCGTAGTTGAATGATAATGATTTGCATTTATAATGATTCTCATTCGTTAAAACCTTGTATAAGTCCGCACTAAGGAAATCAAACAAGACGTAAACGCTGTTATTTGCGATAAGAAAACAGATAAAACTACACACCTGACAGGCGTGGCCTTAAGCCCTGCCTGCTAATACACACGTTCACTGAAATCTCCTGACTTTACCGGGTGGCCTCCCCTTGCCCGTAGTAAAGGGAACGGAAAAACAGAAAGGGTCCAAGATGAGCCAGATAAATAATTGGGAAATAATGCAGGACAGTGCCAAAGACCTCATGATCACTCAGGCTAAAATAAGTGAAAATAAGGGTTATATATTCAATCAAAATAGCACGCCGGAATGGCAGACCCAGATTGAACAAGGGATTGAATTAATTAAATCTCACATTAACCACACGGAAAAACCTTTTTCCGGTGTATCTCCCGCTGAATTAGCAGAACAATTTCGACATATTGATCTGACCAAACCCCTTGCAGGAACACGTCTGGCTCTGGAGGAACTGGATGATTTATATCTTCAGCACGCGGTTTATTTTCATCACCCGAAATACCTTGCACATCTGAACTGTCCGACCGTGGTTCCGTCCCAGCTGGCGGAGCTTTTTATCAGTGCGATTAACTCCTCCGTAGACACATGGGACCAAAGCGCAGGTGGCACCTTAATTGAGCAAAAAGTCATCGACTGGACTCTCGCCCGTATAGGTTTTGGCGCACAGTCCGACGGCATTTTCACCAGCGGCGGTACGCAATCCAACCTGATGGCGATGCTGCTGGCGCGTGACAGTCACTGCAAACGTACCCGTCCGCAACACAGCATCAAATATCAGGGTCTGCCGCCGGAAGCTATCCGCTGGCGTATTTTCAGTTCTCAGGTCAGCCATTTCAGCATTCAGAAATCCGCTGCCCTGCTCGGCCTGGGTTATGACGCCGTGGTGCCGGTGGCTTGTGACAGCGCGTTCCGTATGGATATAAACGCGCTTAAAGCCGAAATCGAGCGCTGCCACGCAGAAGGGCTGATCCCGATCGCCGTGGTGGCCACTGCCGGCACCACCGACTTTGGCAGTATCGACCCGCTGAATGAAATTGCTGAAATCTGCCGCAAAGAAAAAATCTGGATGCATGCCGACGCCGCTTACGGTTGCGGATTACTGGTGTCGCCTCAGCATCGTCAGCGCATCGAAGGTATTCATCTGGCGGATTCCGTCACCGTGGATTATCACAAATCCTTCTTCCAGCCCGTCAGCTGCAGCGCGTTCCTGGTTAACGATCACAGCCATCTGGAGCATGTTACTCACCACGCCGAATACCTGAATCCGTTGAGTGCAAAACTCGAAGGCACACCGAACCTCGTCAACAAAAGTATTCAGACCACCAAACGTTTTGATGCCCTCAAAATGTGGCTGACGCTGCGCATCATGGGCCAGCAGGCTCTGGGTGAATCCTTTGATGTGCTGCTGGAACGCGCCACTGAAATCCATCAGATGATGGAACAAAACCCGAACATTGAAGTGCTGCATAAACCGGAGCTCAGCACGCTGGTGTTTCGTTTCGTGCCACGTATGTCCATGAATCATGAGCAGATTGACGCGATTAATGCCGGTATCCGTAAAGCGATTTTCCGCGACGGCAGCGCCGTAATTGCCGGTACCAAAGTGCATGACCGTCAGTATCTGAAATTCACCTTGCTGAACCCGACCACCACCACGGAAGACGTTGCCGATGTGCTCAGTCTGATCACGCATTACGGCAAAGAACTGACTGCCACTGCGCTGAGCGCCGCCAAAAACCGGTAAAAGGAGCCGCACCATGAATATGAATTCAACCGAACAAATGTATGATTTTATCGCCGTGGGCATCGGCCCGTTTAACCTCGGCCTGGCCTGTCTGACTGAACCGGTGAAAGAGCTGAAAGGTCTGTTTTTAGATCAGAATGACAGCTTCGACTGGCACACTGGCATGATGCTGGAAAGTGCGCATTTGCAGACGCCGTTTATGGCCGACCTGGTCACGCTCGCCGATCCGACCAGCCCTTACAGCTTTCTGAATTACCTGAAACTGCAGGGGAAACTCTACTCATTCTACATCCGTGAAGATTTCTTCATGATGCGCAAAGAGTTTAACCAGTATTGCCAGTGGGCGTGCAGCCAGCTGACCAGCCTGCAATTTTCCATGCGTGTGGAACTGGTGACCTGGGACGCAACGCAGGAATGCTATCTGGTTCAGACGCGCTCGACCAAAAGTAACGAGAATCAGATTTACCGCACTAAACGGCTGGTGCTGGGCACTGGCCCGTCGCCGTGGATGCCCGCCTGCGCCCGTGATGCGGGCAACAACGTGCATCACTCTTCAGCCTATCTGCCGAACAAAGAACAGGTACAGAATTCCAAATCCATCACCGTCGTCGGCAGCGGTCAGAGCGCAGCGGAAATTTACTATGACCTGCTCTCTGATATCGATAAGCATGATTACCATCTGACATGGGTGACCCGCGCACCGCGTTTCTATCCGCTCGAATACAGCAAACTGACGCTGGAAATGACCTCACCGGAATATATCGACTATTTCCACGAATTGCCGATGGCCAAACGCGATCAGCTCAACCGTGAACAGAAGTGCCTGTATAAAGGCATAAATATCAGTCTGATCAACGATATCTACGACCTGATGTACATCAAGCGCCTCGACGGCCCGCTGAACGTTGATTTGTACACCCATTCAGAACTGACATCGCTGACCCGCAACCACCATGGTGAACTGGAGATGAACCTGCAGCACCACGAACAGCAGCAGGAATACCGGCACCGCACGGAGTCGGTGATCCTCGCCACCGGATACGGCTATCAGCCGCCGCAGTTTGTCGAAGGCATTTACAACCGCATTCAGTGGGATGAAGCCGGTCGTTACGCCGTCAATCGCAATTACAGTATTGATGCCCATAACCAGATTTTCGTACAAAACGCCGAGCTGCATACCCACGGTTTCGTTACACCGGATCTGGGCATGGCATGCTACCGCAACAGTACGATTATCCGCGAAATGCTGGGGCGCGAAGTATATCCGGTGGAGAAATCCATCGCCTTCCAGACCTTTTGCACCCGCAAACTTGCCGGAAATTAACGGAGAATTTACCGATGACTGATGCTATTCCCAGTTCCGTATTTTCCTGCCAGCGTGCCGCAGGAAAACTGTCCTTTCGCCCTCTTGCGCTGGAAAAAGATGCCGCCATTTTGCATGGCTGGATGATTCAGCCCTACGCGCATTTCTGGGGGATGCAAAACAGTACCGTCGCCGAAGTGGATGCGTTTTACCGCGACCTGACAGCGGGAAACCCACGAGCCGCGCTGATGGGTGAAATCGACGGCCAGCCGCAGTTCCTGATTGAATGCTATCCGGTTCAGGACGATCCATTGCGTGAGCATTACGACGTTCAGCCCGGCGATATGGGCATGCATATCCTGCTTTCTCCCGCCGACAAACCTGTCACAGGTTTCAGCTGGCAGGTGTTTTCCGCAGTCATGGAATACCTGTTCAGCCAGCCGGACGTGACACGCGTGGTGGTCGAGCCCGATGTGCGCAACGAGAAAATTCACAAGCTGAACAAGCGCGCCGGTTTCCGTTATCAGAAACAAGTTCAGCTGACACACAAAACGGCATGGCTGGCATTTTGCCAGCGTGAGGATTTTATTCAGGCCAGCCAGAAGGAAAAAAACAGTATGACGCCATCCACTATGCAAACAGGTCAGCATCTGCAACCTGAAGTCTGGGCAAAAGCCAATGCCCTGCTGCTGCGCAAATGTCTGTCCGAACTCACGCACGAGCGCCTGCTCGACCCGCAGGCATTGAAAACTACCGGCACCTGGACAGACTATCAGCTGGCAGTACCAGCCACGGAAATCGAATACCGTTTCCGTGCGCGCCAGTTGCCGTTAAATGACTGGATGATTGATCTCGACAGCATTCAGCGCCTGGATAATCTCAGCCCGCAGCCGCTGGATGCCGTGAAATTCATCATTGAATTCGCTGAACAAATCGGCATTTCTCAAGCCATGCTGCCGACCTATCTGGAAGAAATCAGCAGTACGCTTTACAGCAGCGCCTACAAACTGGTGAATAACCACACGACGGCAAAACAGCTGTCAGTAGCCGATTTCCAGACCGTTGAAACCAGCATGACCGAAGGCCATCCGAGCTTCATCGCCAACAACGGTCGCATCGGTTTTGATGCCGGTGATTATGTGCGTTACGCGCCGGAAGCAGCCAATCCGCTGCAACTAGTCTGGGTAGCGGTTCACCATGACAAAGCACATTTCGCCAGTGTTGAAGGTTTGCCGTATGAAAAACTGATCGCCGAGGAACTGGGCGACGCGCAGATTTGTGCCTTCACGCAGAAGCTGGTCGATATGGGCGTGGATCCGAAAAATTACTATTTCATGCCTGTTCATCCGTGGCAGTGGCAGAATAAATTGCTGACCGTTTTCGCCCCGGATATTGCCCGTCAGTTCCTGATTTATCTCGGTGAAGGCAATGATGAATATCTGGCACAGCAGTCAATCCGCACCTTCTATAACGCCAGTCGTCCCAAAGCGCGATACGTCAAAACCGCTCTGTCGATTCTGAATATGGGCTTTATGCGCGGGCTGTCGCCGTATTACATGGCGACCACGCCGGGCATAAACGAATGGCTGGCGGAACTGGTGGAAAACGATTCCTATCTGCAATCCACCGGTTTCAGCATTTTGCAGGAAGTCGCTTCTATTGGTTATCACAATCATTACTTCGAAGAAGCGATTAAAGGCGACAGCGCGTACAAGAAAATGTTTGCCGCCTTGTGGCGCGAAAATCCGGTTGCGCAGTTAAAGCCGAATCAGCGACTGATGACCATGGCGGCGCTGCTTCACACCGACAAATATGGCGATGCGCTGATTGTCGAGATGATCAAATCCTCCGGCCTGGCGACCGGTGACTGGCTGAAACGCTATATGCACGCCTACCTCAGCCCGCTGCTGCACTGTTTCTATCAGTACGATCTGGTGTTCATGCCGCACGGCGAAAACCTGATCCTGCGTTTCGAAAACAATATTCCGGTGAATGCTTTCATGAAGGATATCGCCGAAGAAATTGCGGTAATGAATCCCGACGCTAACCTGCCGGAGAAAGCCAAACGTCTGGCCGTCGATGTGCCGGAAGACCTGAAAATTCTGTCGATCTTCACCGACGTCTTTGCCGGCGTATTCCGCTTCATCGCCCGTATTCTGGAAGAGAACGGCAATTATCCGGCCGGTCAGTTCTGGCAGGTGGTGGCGGAAGTGGTGCGTGATTACCAGATTCAGTATCCGGAACTGGCCGGGAAATTTGCGCGCTATGACATGTTTGGCGCCGAGTTCACGCACTCGTGCCTGAACCGTCTGCAACTGGCGAATAACCAGCAGATGATCAACCTGTCAGATCCGGCGCAAAATCTGAAATTCGCCGGTTCGCTTGAAAACCCGATTGCGGCGTACGCTAACCGCTACTGAGCAACACTTTAAAGTGATGAAACTTTAATGTGATGAAATTTTAATGTGATGAAATTTTAATGCGATGAATAGTTGCGCGGCTTTTACAGGCCGCGCTTTTTTGATTTTGAGTACCGGAGAGTTAATGTTATGTCGTCCGTTTCTGAACCCGCCTCACGGCTGAATTCCCGCCAGTGGCTGTTCCCGCTGTCGCTGGTGCTTTTCGAGTTCGCCACCTATATCGCCCACGATATGATCCAGCCAGGCATGTTGCAGGTAATCAGTGATTTCAGCGCCAGCGCCGACTGGGTATCCACCTCACTGACCGCGTATCTGTGTGGCGGAATTCTGCTGCAATGGCTGCTGGGTCCGCTTTCCGACCGCCTCGGACGCAGGCCGGTATTACTCGCGGGCGTGGCCTTTTTCACCGTTACCTGCCTGCTGACCGTTTTCACCCAAAGCATCGGGCAGTTTATTCTGATGCGGTTTTTGCAAGGGATGAGCCTGTGTTTCATCGGTGCGGTTGGTTACGCCGCGATCCAGGAAGCGTTCAGCGAAACGCTCAGTGTCAAACTGATGGCACTGATGGCGAACATTACGCTGATCGCCCCGCTGCTCGGGCCACTGGCGGGTGCGGCGTTCATTCATTACGCACCGTGGAAAGCCATGTTTGCGCTGTTTTCCGTCATCTCCGCTCTGGCTTTCTGGGGCTTGTGGCGCAGCATGCCGGAAACCGCTTCCGGTCGTGATGGCCGCTTTTCAATGCGCAGACTGCTGGCCGATTACCGTGAAGTGTTTTCCAATAAAGGCGTGGTGATGGGCTCACTCGCCATCGGATTGATCACCCTGCCGTTGCTGGCGTGGGTCGCACAGTCGCCTGTTTTGCTTATCCAGGACGCAGGTATGACGCCATTACAATATGGCTGGTTGCAGGTTCCGGTATTCACCGGCCTGATTATTGGCAATGTCACCCTGAGCAGAATCAGCGGCAGAGTGAATATCCGCACACCGGTCTGGGTCGGGATTGTGCCGATTGTTCTCGGTTTGTTGGTCAGTGCGTTCGCAGCATTGTTTATGGCACATGCCTGGCTCTGGATGACTGCCGGGCTGAGTCTTTACGCGTTGGGTACCGGACTGGTTAATGCGGGTCTTTATCGCCTGACGCTGTTTTCCAGTCCGACTGGAAAAGGCACCGTTGCGGCGGCACTAGGGCTGATGAGTATCGTGGTGTTTGCAGCCGGAATTGAAATCGCTAAACAGCTGTATTTTGCATTGGGTAACGGCATTTTCATGCTTGCAGGCCTTATCGCTGGCGTGGCTGGCACAATCCTGATTGCGGCATTTCTAAAGCACTCATCGAAAAAAGCATAAAAAAAGCTGAGGTGTGAGCCTCAGCTTATTTTTAAATCCAGACGGTCATTTCTTCGGATACAGCTCTTTACGCGAATACGGCTCAGGCTCACCCGGCATGCGGGTTTTAAGCAGTTTGAGGATCCAGGTGTACTGTTCCGGATTCGGTCCAACCAGAATTTCCACTTCCTCGTTCATGCGTCGGGCAATGTAATTATCATCCGCAGTGGCCAGATCGTCCATCGGCGGTCGGACGTAAATATCCAGACGCTGTTCACGACCGTTATACACCGGGAATAACGGGACAATGGCGGCGCGGCAGACTTTCATCAGACGCCCCACTGCAGGCAATGTCGCCTTGTAGGTCGCGAAGAAATCCACGAACTCACTGTGTTCAGCACCGTGATCCTGGTCCGGCAGATAATAGCCCCAGTACCCCTGACGCACAGAACTGATGAACGGCTTAATGCCGTCATTACGTGCGTGCATACGACCACCAAAACGACGACGTACGGTGTTCCACAGATAATCGGTCAGCGGGTTTTTCTGGTTGTGGAACATCGCGGCCATCGGCTGACCGCCAGCGGCCATCAGCATCGCAGGGATGTCCACAGCCCAGCCATGCGGCACCAGAAAAATCACGTTCTGGCCCTTCGCCTTCATTTCATCGATAATTTCTTTGCCATGCCAGTGTACGCGCTGCATGACGTTTTCCGGATTACGTATTGCCAGTTCAGCCATCATCACCATCGCCTGCGGCGCGGTGGCAAACATTTCATCAATGATGTGTTCGCGTTCAGCTTCCGGCGTTTCAGGCAGGCAATATAACAGATTGATTTGAGCACGACGTCGGGCGCCTTTGGCAAACTTTCCTGCCAGACGCCCCAGACTGCCTAACACCGGATCACGGACTTTCGCGGGTAAACAGGCCATGGTTGCCATCGCACCGACGCCCAGCCAGACGCCCCAGTAACGCGGATGGTAGAAGGCTTTCTGAAATTGCGGAATAAATTCTACGGAAGATCGTTTTTCTTTTTCTGGCTGCATGCTCAGGCTCTTATATCAAATTCTGGCTTAATGATAAGTGCCGTGAGTTATTTTGCAATAAATCACGGCAGCTAATCATTAAAACCTAAGCGGTCAGTCCAGCTTCAGTTGAGGAACAACCTGACGAACGGTGGCCAGATAAGTCGCACGGTCTTTACCGGTCAGCCCTTCGGTACGTGGCAATTTCGCGGTCAGCGGATTAACGGCCAGCTGGTTGATCCACATTTCAAAATGCAGATGCGGGCCAGTGGAACGACCGGTGTTGCCGGAAAGCGCGATGCGGTCACCGCGTTTAATTTTCTGACCTGGTTTCACCAGAATTTTGCGCAGGTGCATATAACGGGTCATGTACTGACGACCGTGGCGGATCGCCACATAGTTACCTGCCGCCCCGCCATTCTTGGCAACCACCACTTCACCGTCGCCGACAGCCAGAACCGGCGTGCCGACAGGTACTGCGAAATCGACGCCACGGTGCGGCGCAATGCGGCCGGTAACCGGGTTCAGACGACGCGGATTAAAGTTGGAAGAAACGCGATATTGTTTACCGGTAGGGAAACGCAGGAAACCTTTAGCCAGCCCGCTGCCTGAGCGGTCGTAAAACTTACCGTCTTCCGCGCGAACTGCGTAATAATCTTTACCGCCAGTGCGCATACGCACGGCCTGTAATTCGCTTTGTTCGTTTTTGCCATCCAGCACTTCGTGGGACATCAGAACCGCAAACTCATCGCCTTTCTGTAACTTACGGAAATCGAGTTGCCATTGCAGCGCTTTGATAACAGCACTGACTTCACCGCTGCTCAGCCCTGCGGCTCTGGCGCTGGTGACAAAACTCCCGTTCAGCGAACCCTTAATCACCGTGTCTTTCCATTCCCCTTTCAGGGTTTCCAGAGAAGCTTTGAAGGTGCTGCCGGAACGGTCAAAGGTATAGGTTTCGCGGCGCGATTTTTCCCAGGTCAGACGCTGTAAATCCCCGGCATCATTCAGTGTCCAGGAAATCTGCTGACCGACTTTCAGATTACGCAAATCACGGTTGGCGTCAGACAGCGCGGCAATTTCTGACATATCAATGCCGTACTGATTCAGAATGCTGCTGAGGGTATCGCCGGTCGAAACCACATATTCATGGACGCCCGCTTCATTGGCCGTTTTGTCGTCAAGATCATCCTGCGGGATGTCATCGTCAGCCGGTGGGGTCTGATCGATAGGTTCGCTGGCTTCGGGAAGCAAAGAACGTAATTGCTGATTATCGAGGGTGATATTTTTAACCAGCGGTCTGGTATCAGAAAGGTCGTTGTCCGGGTGGTAAGCTAACGGTTTCCATACGGCCACAGCCAGTGTGACGACGGTAAGAGACCCCAGCATAATGCGGTGGGGCCGTGGAAGGTTGCTATACGCCAGAGCGATAGATCGGGCTATCAGCTGCACTTAAATTCTGTCCTTTTAGCTTACTTCAGGCAGCTCAGGTACTGGTTCGCCAGCTGTGACAAAAAGTTCACATAGCTGTCCGCATCCAGTTCAATGCCGCTCCCCAGCGGATCCAATGTGCCCATACGCACTTTTGTTCCCTGGGCAACAGCCGTTATGACGGCCGGCCTGAATTGTGGCTCAGCAAAAATGCAGGTCGCTTTTTGCTCAACCAACTGTGTTCGAATGAGATGTAATCGCTGTGCGCCGGGTTGAATTTCAGGGTTGATCGTAAAGTGACCAAGTGGCGAGAGGCCGAAGTGTTTTTCAAAGTAGCCATAAGCGTCGTGAAAAACAAAATATCCCTTACCCTGCACAGGCTGCAGCATAGTACCAATATTTTTGTCAAGTTTTGTCAAGCCATCTTCAAAACGTGCCAAATTTGCATCTAATTGTTGCTTTTTCTGCGGAACTAGCTCCACAAGTTTGTCATGGATCACAATTGCGGCTTCTCGGGCGATTTCAGGTGATAACCAGACATGCATATTGTACTCACCGTGATGGTGCTCATCCCCGTCATTTTCATGGGCATGATCGTGGTCATGCTCATCCTCACCGCCTTTCATCAGCAACGGTTTGACGGCCGGTAATGTCGAAATTTCTACCTGACGGTTTGGTGGTAACTGCGCGGCGGATTTGGTCATGAAGGCTTCCATTTCCGGCCCCACCCATACCACCAGATCCGCGCTGCGCAGGCGTGCAATATCGGAAGGACGCAGGGCAAAATCATGCGGTGATGCGCCGTCAGGCAGCAAGACCTCTGTCGGCATGACGCCGTCGGCAATCGCTGATGCGATGAAACCCAGCGGGCGTACGGAAGCCACAACGTCGGCCTGCGCGCTGAAAACCGCACCTGAAGTCAATATTGCGGCTGCCAGAAACATCCGTTTAACGCTTTTTTTCTGTATCATGCTGAGTGAACTCATCTTCGTGTGGGGGAAACTGGTTATTTTTCGCGAAACGCAATATTATAACATCCGATTTGTTCTGCAAGACCCTATGACATGCCCACATTAGCTACGCTCCAAAATATATCAGTGACTTTCGGTTCCCGACGCGTGCTGTCTAACATCTCGCTGAGCCTGCAACCGGGGAAAATCCTGACCCTTCTCGGCCCGAATGGGGCGGGGAAATCCACATTAGTCCTTGTGGTACTTGGCCTGATTGCGCCCACAGAAGGCGTCATGACCCGCGAACCGGGCTTGCGTATCGGCTACGTTCCGCAAAAAATTCACCTTGATCCGACCATGCCGCTCACCGTCAATCGCTTTATGCGTCTCAAACCTGGCGTGAAGAAAAGCGATATTCTGCCTGCGCTTAAACGCGTTCAGGCCGCGCATCTGCTGGATCAACCGATGCAAAAGTTATCCGGTGGCGAAAACCAGCGTGTCCTTTTAGCGCGGGCATTAATGAACAGCCCGCAGTTACTGGTACTGGATGAACCCACTCAGGGTGTAGACGTCAACGGACAACTGGCGCTTTACAATCTGATCGACAGCCTGCGCTGCGAGCTGGGTTGTGCGGTGCTGATGGTGTCGCATGATTTGCATCTGGTGATGGCGAAAACCGATGAAGTGCTGTGCCTGAATCAACATATCTGCTGTTCCGGTTCACCTGAAGTGGTGTCGACGCACCCCGAATTTATTGCGATGTTCGGCAACCGCGGTGCAGAGCAACTGGCAATTTATCGTCACAACCACAATCATCGTCATGATTTGAAGGGAAAGATTATTTTGCGTAATACCGGAGGTCGTGACGCATGATTGCGCTGTTATTACCGGGCTGGCTGGCCGGTGTTTTGCTGGCTATCGCTGCCGGCCCGCTGGGTTCATTTGTGGTCTGGCGACGGATGTCATATTTCGGCGATACGCTGGCACACGCCTCACTGCTGGGCGTTGCGTTCGGTTTGCTGCTCAATATCAATCCTTTTTACACCGTTATCGCCGTCACCTTACTACTTGCCGTATTGCTGGTGGCGCTGGAGCGTAAACCGCATCTCGCCGTCGATACGCTGCTGGGTATTATGGCGCACAGCGCCCTGTCGCTCGGGCTGGTTGTGGTCAGCCTGATGTCAGGTGTTCGTGTTGATCTGATGGCGTATCTGTTCGGTGATTTGCTGTCTGTGACTTACAGCGACATCTGGATGATTGGCATCGGTGTAACGGTGGTCATCGCCGTGCTGTGCTGGCAATGGCGCGCCTTGCTGTCGATGACCATCAGCCCTGAACTGGCCCATGTAGATGGCGTGAATCTGCAGCGTTCCAGGGTTGTTCTGATGCTGGTGACCGCGCTGACGATTGGTCTGGCGATGAAATTCGTCGGTGCGCTGATCATTACCTCTCTGCTGATTATCCCTGCGGCAACGGCACGCCGTTTTGCTAAAACGCCCGAACAGATGGCAATGGTGGCAGTTGCAATTGGCATTATTGCCGTTACCGGCGGCCTGACATTTTCAGCATTTTACGATACACCGGCAGGCCCTTCTGTCGTGCTCTGTGCCGCCGCGCTGTTTATGCTCAGTCTCAGCAAAAAACAGATTGCCTGACCGCCACATCAGAAAGAAAAACGGACGCACTGAGCGTCCGTTTTTTTAAGCCTCTTTTTCCTGCTCTTTTTCCCGCGCTTCACGTTCTTCCCGTGCGGCCTCCTGTCTCGCTTTACGCCAGCTCAGCACCGGCGAAACGGTCAGCCCGTGAATGACCACACTGGTCACAATGACGGTAAAGGCAATATTGGTCATATAGTTGGCCTCTGCCCCGTGTAAACCGTGCGTCCAGGCGTAAGCGATGTAGTTCATACTGCCGATACCACGAATACCGAACCAGCCAATCATCAGCCGCCGTCCCTTGGGCACATGCACGCCAAGCGTGGTGATATACACTGCCAGCGGCCGGATCACGATAAACAGCAACGCGGCAATCAGCAGCCCCATCGGTTCCCAGTGCTCAGCCAGCGTGATACCGAGCACCATGACGATCCCCGCCGCAAAGATACGTTCAATCGTATCGCCAAAAGAGAGTGCATCACCGACCATCAGCCCGATAGAATTGCGCGGCATTTCGGCCTGCATGGAGTGGCGCTGATGCGGATTGACCATCACTTCCGCCGGTGGCGGCCGCGAGCCTTCTTCCACATCGTCTGGTGGATGCAGGGAAACAACGCGCACTTCTGCGCTGCGAAGCCCGACACCAGCGGCAAAGGCGGCGAGAAAACCGGAAGCATCCAAACTCTGCGCAGCGGCGTAACTTAGCGCGATCAGCGAGAGTGCCAGAAAATCACTGGGCGCGACCGTTCGCTGACGGCTGTGAAAACGCGTGGCACTCAGCCCGACCAGCTTGCCCATTGCATAACCAATCGCCAGCCCGCCCAATAATGCCCAGACAACATCACGCCATGCCCAGTGCCAGATAGCCTGCGAAGAAAGACCTTCATTCGCGGTAAACAGCATCAGCGCCAGCATCAGGATCGGCAGCGCGGAGCCATCATTCATGCCGGCTTCGCTGGAAAGCGCAACGCGTAAACCATCGTCATCATTAGCATCATTCACCGCAATCATGCTGGCGAGCACCGGATCCGTTGGCGCGATAATAGCACCCAGCGCCAGTGCCAGCGGCCAGGAAATACCGGTGATGCAATGCGCAATACCTGCCACACACAAAACGGTAAGCAGCATAGCCGGAAACGCCAGCAACACGCCTACGCGCCAGCTTTGCGCGCGAAAAGGTAACCTCAGTTTGAGCCCGGTAATAAACAGAGACGCCGCCATGGCGATTTCAGTGAAATGAGCGGTGAGCGTGGAATAGGCCACCAGATCGATATGCAGTAAATCCAGAACCCAGGGGCCACAGACAATTCCCGCCGCCAGATATAAACCAAAAGTCGTCACCGGGCCGCGGGAAATCCACCCCGACGCCAGTGACATGATCAATAGCAGTCCTCCGACTGCCGCTGTCCAACCTAAAAATCCCATGCGTATTCCATGCTAAATATCAATCCATTAAGCATAGTACATATGAGCAGATGAATGATTTTTCAGATAAATATCATCGGGCACAAATGGCGAGGCGCGACCGTGGCCGGTACGCTAAAATTGATTTTTATCCGTAAACAGACGAGAGACGACGTGATTAAATACAGCGTGCTTTACCCGAACATTAAAGGCGGAACCTTCGACCATGATTATTACCGCGATGTGCATTTACCGCTGATCAAACGCCGCATGGGCGAGTATTGCCATTCTTATGCCATCGACAAAATGCCCGAGGGCGCGCCGGCAGAGACCCCATTCATTGCTGCCTGCCATATCTATTGCCTCTCAATGGAAGACTTCGAAAAAGGCATGAAAGATAATGCTGCAGATTTCGTCGCGGATGTGGCGAACTTTACGAATATCGAACCGGTGAAGATGATTTTCGACGTTGTTGTCTGAAGTTGATGTCTGAATAAGTCACCCTGCTCTTCTGATAAAAATGGCGATTAACCCGAAAGTTAATCGCCTTTTTATCGCCCGTCAGCTGCGGCAAACATCCTGCCCGCTGCGTTATTTGTTCAATAGCTTTTTGATCGCCGGGCTGGGTTCACGTTTAATCGTATGCAAAAACTCCTGCACTCTGTCATTGACGGCATAGTCGGCAGTCACACCAAAATCCTGCACTATCGCCCACTTTTCAAATAATGCTTCATCACTGTTGCGCATGAACCAAAGCATTCTGACAGCAGTAACGGCCACTTGTGGGATTTGCGTCACCGTGCCGTTGATCCACTTATTTAACGTGCTGCGCGGCAGTCCCAACAGGATACACAACGCGGGCTGATCGATATCCAGCCTCCGGACATAGTCCAGGAACTCATTTGCGTTATCTGCCATTCACTTATCTCCCATTTTTTTAACCCTGCATATTGTACAAGAATCTCATAGAGATTTCATCCCGTCGCTATTCGCTACGAAAACTCCTAGTTCCTTACAATGCAGATACTCAAATTTGTGTCCATTAGCGACAAATAAGCGCGCTAAGTGAAACAAATTCATGTAGCGCTATAAGTTTACGTTTCTTGACATAAGTCAAACGTTAGGTGAATGCGTGAAGCAAGTCACATTCACCACATGTATGATTTTGGTAAGGAGACAAAAATAGCGTTCTGATAACGCTTCTTATTTGTCGCTAACAGATACTTATTTTATGGCCGGAAAAAACAGATGAATTCTTCAAGCAGTCGTAACACTCAAATAATTTCAGTTTTCGCAGCAGGGCAAACCAGTACAACCGAACTTGCTAATATTTTCGGTGTTTCGGTCTCGACAATCCGGCGTGTATTAACGTCTGCTGCGCTGGCTGGCGTAATTATAGGTACGGCTGTTGCACCAAATACTGCAGAAGCCGCTTTATCAGGGGCTGATAAAGAAGCTGCAGATAACTATTTTTCAAACAATCCTGAAATTGCACACTTCAAACCAGAATTGGTCACAAGAGTTTATGAGTCTGATACGCTGCAACAGGCTAATGATGCTCTGAAAGGAAATAGCTACTACACCGGTTATGACAATGGAGACAGAGTTGTACAGATCCTGCCAATCAAACCGACTCAGGATGATGCTCAAAAACCACAAAACTCACTCGCACCCATTGTCCCGATTGAGCCAGTTGTCACTCCCCCAGACGCACAATCCACCCATACTGCTAGTAAGCTGGTTGATGAAACACCTGTTCTAAATGCACCAGCTAAAACAACATCACTTGCAGAAAAATTAGCTTCTCGGTCAGGGTACGACCAGTTACAGGACGTCAAGATCAACAGCATCAAAACAGCACAAACAACTCGTGATGATGGTCAGGATCTAAAAATCGAACAGGCGAGTTCAGCAGCGGCCTTTGCTCTAGGTCGTGCTGATGCGGCGCATAAAAACGCGATGGACAATGAAGCCGTATTAGACGCAAAGATTGACCAGAATAAAAATGACCAGAAAGGCATCGACGATAAGCAGGATAACGATATCAAAGCCGCAACAATGGGTGTTAATTACGCCCGCCAGCAGATTGATATAGAAACTTCCGCACGTCTGGAGAGCGATAATAACCTGCAAGCTCAGATCGATGGCGCTGCAATGCAGCAGGCCAATAGAGATCGTACTGCTCAACAACATGTTTCTCTGGTAGCTGCTGTAGATGGCGCTACTGGCCAAACAGGTCCCGTAGGTGCAGATGGAGCAAAAGGTACTGACGGCAAAGACGGAACAGCAGGCCGCGATGGCGTCGATGGCAAAGATGGTGCTAAAGGCGATACCGGCGCTGCGGGTCAAAATGGCAGAGACCTCACTCAAGATCACTATTCACGCATGAATGCTGCCGCCGCCTTAGCTGCTTCTCACGTTGAACAAGACGAAATCGATCAAAATAAATCTGCTTTAAGTGATGTAAAGGGTACGGCTGAACAAGCTGCTAACGATTCAAAAACAGCACAAGACACTGCGGAAGGTGCGGCTAAGCAGTTACAGATGGTTCAGAGTGATAAATACCAGCGCATGGTGCAGGCCAAGACCCAGGCTGAGATCGATGCATCGGCTCATGCCACACAACAGAAAGTTGCTCAACAACAGCAAGCAGCAGAGAAGAAGTCTGCAATGGCCGCTAAGCAGCAAAAAATCGAGAGCGTGTATTACGGGGAGCAGATCCAAACCCTGGCACAAACACAGCAGGAACAGCAAGGCGAAATCCTGGCTGAATCTCACAGCCGAGCGGTGGCAGATGCACAAACCCTGGGGCAGGCAAATGACTATACCAACAAGAAATTCAACGACCTGAAATCTGAGGTTGATGGCAATAAGAAAGAAGCCGCCGCAGGTTCTGCTTCTGCCATGGCACAGGCCAACATTCCTCAGGTGCAGGAATCTCAGCAATTCGCGGTCGGTGCCGGTGTCGGCGGTTATGATTCACAAAACGCCCTGTCCGTGGGCGCTTCATTCCATGCCAGCAGATCCACCATTGTCAAAATGTCAGTCTCCGACGATACGCAAAGTAACTTCGGTTACGGCGCTGGCGTGAGTGTCGGCTGGTAAAAATTCAGGGGGGACTCGTCCCCCATCTTTCCAATACGGGTAAATCAAAATGAAAAAACTTTTAGTCATTGCTGCGCTGGCCGTCCTTGCAGGCTGCTCCACTCAGGCCTCCAGAATGGCGGACTGTCAGTCACAAGGCGTTTCAAAAGATACGTGTTACATGGCAGAGCAAAATCGTCAGACGTCCATTCAGAGCGTGGCGCTGAAGCAGGCGATGGAAAACTCTGCGAAGCAATATGCTCAGGCAACCAAAAAAGTTGTGCATACCCGCATTAAGGGGATTGATGTCAAAATCTTTCCCGCTGACAAGCAGGGATACATCGAAGGGACTGCAGCATACCTTGATGAAGATAACGCGGATGCTCAGGTCTATCGCAAAGGTGTTTTCACAGCGATTTATTACAAGCGCACCCATAAGCTGGTTTTGATGCGTGACGGCCAAATTTACGGAAGGATGCCGATATGAAGAAACGCCACACCGATCAGTTCAAACATCTGCCGCCAGAGCAGCAATTTACCTGTCTGAAAATGCTTCAGCGCGTTGAAGAAACCCCGCTGGATCACGGCATTACTGGCGTGGCCGTATCGGTCATGATGAAAGACGGTCATACCGCCACGCTCAGTAAATTCATCGCGCAACCTGATGAAATCTCAATTCTGGTCAGTTGGGAAAAAGAAAGAGAATAATGCACTCTGACTACGTTTTATATCTCCCCCTTCTCTCCCGCCAGTCCCGCACTTCTGTTCTAGTATATAGAGGTGCGAAACCCACCTTCTCTGCACCTTTGCCCTAATTAATTGATGAGCCTGTTCAAAAATTTGCGTTTGTAACTCACGTCTTATGCGCGGACGATGAACACTCTTGCTCATGACAACCGCCGTGCAGGCGCAGGAGTCAATGTGAGATTTTTAAGCGAATTTTTCGCCCGTATTACCGGCTCTAAACCAGAGCGTAATACGGAAAAAACATCACCTCAACAGGAGTTAAAAATGGCAAAAGTACTGGTTCTCTATCATTCCATGTATGGTCATATTGAAACGATGGCGCAGAGCGTTGCCGAAGGCGCTCGCAGCGTTCCCGGGGTTGAAGTCACGATAAAACGCGTCCCAGAAACGATGCCTGAAGAAGCCTTTAAGGCTGCCGGTGGCAAAACTGGTCAGACGGCAGAAGTCGCATCTCCCGCAGAACTTGGCGATTACGATGCCATCATTTTCGGTACACCTACCCGCTTTGGTAACATGACCGGCCAGATGCGTACTTTCCTCGACCAGACTGGCGGCCTGTGGGCCAAAGGCGCACTGGCCGGTAAAGTCGCCAGCGTATTCAGCTCCACCGGTACCGGCGGCGGTCAGGAAATGACTATCACCTCCACCTGGACCACCCTCGCCCATCACGGCATGATCATCGTTCCCATCGGTTACACCACGCCTGAATTGTTCGATATTTCACAGGTTCGCGGCGGCACACCTTATGGCGCCACCACTATCGCCGGTGGCGATGGCTCACGTCAGCCAAGCGCAGAAGAACTGCGCATTGCCGTGCATCAGGGCAAACACGTGGCGACCATCGTCAGTAAGCTGGTCAGCTAGATAACCGCGTAAAATAAGGCGCAGAATTCTGCGCCTTAAATTCCCATCACCAGTAAGTCCAGCGCTGCAACAACATCCGCCCGATGAATATCTGCATTTAACACCGGTTCATGACGTAATTGCGTCGCACTTACGCTGGTCAGGAGATTAGTCATAAGCACGTATTGATGATTTTGGATCCTGATAAGGGGATGAAGATGCCTGATGGGTTTCAGGTTGCTAAGTGCAGTTAGCGGCACAACGATCCGCTCATTAAGTCTTTCAAATAAGGGATTCTGAATATCCATAAAATAGGGATAAAGATTTTTACCTTCTCCCTGATTTTCGTACACATCAAATTGCGCCATTACAACACTCCACGTCCCTGAGAGAAGAGTCCTGCCTTTTCAGTAAAGGCGTTGCAGGAATCCATTGCTTGCTGATTTTCCTCTAAGAAAAGTTTCCTTTGCTTCTCTTTCACCGCTTCTCCTAACGCTTTATCAAACGTTGCTGAAAGATTAATGCCGAACACTTTGGCCTGTTCAAGTAAATCGGCACTCAGCGTGACATTCGTTCGTTTTTTATTTCCAGTTACTGATGACATAACACCCTCCTCATACACACCTGAGATGCGCATTAGAGTGTCACACAATGAAGTCATAAACTATTAAATCCTTTTCTACGACCAAAAAAAACGGCCCTTGCGGACCGTTTTGTCTCTGGCGGAGATTACGCCGGTATTGCTTATTTGCCACGCGACGCAATAATGTTTTCAGCAACATTGCGCGGTGCCTCGGCATAGTGATTGAACTCCATGCTGTAGGTTGCACGACCTTGCGACATCGACCGCAAAACGGTGGAGTAGCCGAACATTTCGGAAAGCGGCACTTCGGCTTTAATAATTTTACCGCCGCCGCCCGCGATCTCTTCCATGCCCTGCACTGTTCCGCGACGCGAAGACAAATCACCCATCACGCCACCGGCGTACTCCTCCGGCGTTTCCACTTCGACTTTCATCATCGGCTCGAGGATCACCGGATCTGCACGTTTAGCCGCTTCTTTGAAACCAAAGATCGCCGCCATTTTGAACGCCATTTCCGAGGAATCGACCTCGTGGTATGACCCGAAGGTCAGTGTCACTTTCACATCGACCACCGGATAACCGGCCAGAATGCCGTTGTTCAGCGCCTCCGTGACCCCTTTCTCTACCGCCGGGATATAGTCGCGCGGCACTACGCCACCTTTTGTAGCATCGACAAACTCAAAGCCAGTGCCTGCCGGCAACGGTTCGAGCGTGAAGACCACGTGGCCGTACTGCCCTTTACCGCCGGACTGACGTACAAATTTCCCCTCCACATCTTTCACCGTTTTGCGCACCGTTTCGCGGTACGTAACCTGCGGCTTACCGATGTTGGCTTCCACGCCGAACTCACGTTTCATGCGGTCGACAATGATTTCCAGATGCAATTCGCCCATTCCGGAAATAATCGTCTGGCCGGATTCCTCGTCGGTGCGGATGCGGAATGACGGATCCTCTGATGCCAGCCGCGACAACGCGATCCCCATTTTTTCCTGGTCGGCTTTAGTCTTCGGTTCGATAGCCTGCGAAATCACCGGATCCGGGAACTCCATGCGTACCAGCGTAATGATGTCGGTCGGATCGCACAGCGTTTCACCGGTCGTCACATCTTTCAGCCCGACACAGGCAGCGATATCACCGGCACGGATTTCATCAATCTCGATACGGTCATTCGCGTGCATCTGCACAATACGCCCGATACGCTCTTTCTTACCGCGCACCGGGTTATACACGCTGTCGCCTTTTTTCAGCACGCCGGAATAAACACGGACAAACGTCAGCTGGCCGACATAAGGGTCAGTCATCAGTTTGAACGCCAGCGCCGAGAACTTCTCGTTGTCATCGGAATGACGGAACACTTCGTTACCGTCTTCGTCAGTGCCCGCTACCGGTGGAATATCCAGCGGAGACGGCATCAGTTCGATCACGGCATCAAGCATGCGCTGTACGCCTTTATTCTTGAACGCACTGCCACACAACATCGGCTGGATTTCACCGGCGATGGTGCGCAGACGCAGACCTTCGGTAATTTCATCCTCGGTCAGCGTGCCTTCTTCGAGATATTTATCCATCAGCGCGTCGTTGGCTTCAGCAGCGGCCGACACCATTTTTTCTCGCCATTCTTCCGCCAGCGCCTGCAGTTCTGCCGGGATCGCTTCATAGGTAAAGGTCATCCCTTGTGTCGCGTCGTCCCACAAAATGGCGCGCATTTTGCGCAAATCCACCACACCGGTGAAATGCTCTTCTTTACCGATCGGAATAACAATCGGCACAGGATTGGCTTTCAGGCGATCGACCATCATCTGGCGGACACGGAAGAAATCTGCGCCCTGACGGTCCATTTTGTTAACGAAAGCCAGACGCGGCACTTTGTATTTATTGGCCTGACGCCAGACGGTTTCAGACTGTGGCTGCACGCCGCCCACGGCGTCATACACCATTACCGCACCGTCGAGTACGCGCATGGAGCGTTCCACTTCAATGGTGAAATCCACGTGCCCCGGAGTGTCGATAATGTTAATGCGATGCTCATCGAACGAGTGATCCATCCCGCGCCAGAAACAGGTGACAGCAGCGGACGTGATGGTAATGCCGCGCTCCTGTTCCTGAGCCATCCAGTCTGTGGTCGCACCGCCGTCATGCACTTCTCCCAGCTTATGATTCATGCCGGTATAGAAAAGAATACGCTCGGTGGTGGTGGTTTTACCTGCGTCGATGTGTGCTGAGATACCGATATTGCGGTAGCGCTCGATTGGCGTTTTACGAGCCATATAACGTCCTTACTGGTTGATGGCTAAGTTGGCGGAGAGTGGTTATCACGTCCCGTCACAAAGTAATAAGTACTAAACTTCTTAATGCGGTGAGTATAATACAATTGTACGTGTATATTCGTACAATAATTTTATTCTATCGATGAAATTGGTGAGAGGCCATCGCGTTGTACAGCAGCAGAGGGATAGGCTATATTGCGCGGCCGTTGATTTTTGTACTTTAAGAGGATAGTCCGATGATAGCCAACCACCCTGAGCGCGGGCAGATCCGCCTCGAAAATGTTCTGACTGCGCTGGGCAATCCGCTACGTCTGGCCGTGGTGCGCACGCTGGCAAAAGGCGGCGAGCATCCTTGCGGAACCTTATTGCAGGGACTGTCGAAATCGACACTGACTCACCACTGGCGCGTATTGCGGGACAGCGGCGTGATCTGGCAGCGCCCGGATGGCCGCGCCAATTTGCTTTCACTGCGCCGCGAAGATCTGGACGCCCGCTTCCCCGGCCTGCTGGATTCGCTGCTCAGTGCCATCGAATCTGACGGCATTACGCTGGAATCCACCCAGAAACATATTTCTGAGCAACATCTTTAATGCGCACAGAATCACTGCACCGTTAATTGCGATTTCACCAGCGCACAAAACGTATTGATTATAGCCGATGAATGGCTGTCCTCCCGCCGCGCGAGATACAGCGGCGCACTGAGTTGCGTGGCGGCATCCAGTGGCAGGAACACCACGCCATCGCCGCCGAGGCGGGTCATGGATTCAGGCACAATCGAGATCCCCAGTCCCGCGCCGACCAGACTCAGGCACGATGTTAACCGCGGCGCTTCCTGCACGATGTGCGGGCTAAAACCGGCGCGGACATACGCTGCCAGTATGGCGTCATACAATCCCTGCCCGGCACGACGACGGTACAACACAAAAGGTTCGTTGCTCAGTTCTTCGAGTTTGAGCGGCATGGCGGAAGTCCGCGATGCCAGCTTGTGTCCGGCCGGAACCGCCACCCACATCGGTTCTTCCAGCACTTTTTCCATTTCTAATTCGGGCATATCTTTGACCCGCATACGCACAAATGCGACATCCAGCTCGCCCGCCACCACAGACGCCAGTAACTCACCGCTGCCGCTTTCCTCCAGCTGCGTGCTGACCGCCGGATAGATTTCCCGGTAGCGGCGCAGCAGCGCGGGCACAAAGGTATGCAGCGCGGCCGAGCTGGTGAAACCGATGCGCACGCGCCCTTGTTCTCCCTGTGCGGCACGATGCATCGCGGCGCTGAGCTGAGCGGCCCTCGCCAGCACCGCACGGGCTTCCTGCAATAACACCTCGCCCGCTTCGGTCGGGATCACCCCGCGCGGCAAACGTTGTAACAAAGGCACGCCAAATTCCTGTTCCAGCCCCTGTAGCAGGCGTGTCAGCGGCGGTTGCTGGATAAACAGCAGTTCTGCGGCGCGGGTAATGCTGCCCGCTTCCACCACGGTGACGAACGCATTCAGACGTTTCAGTTCAATCATATCCATACCCTCAGGGTATCTTTTGTCATTATTAAAGGCATTAGACATCATGGCACATCCACGCGCATGATCCTTAACAGAATTTACGCCTTTGGCGGCTTTGAATTACATTTGAGGGAGAGTGTGAAAATGTCGGCACAAACGCAGGATAAATTAATGCTGGATACAGAAGATGGGACCGCGCCGCAACCTGATTGCGGACAACTGTTTAAAGGCTTTTTCATTCTTGGCCTGACCGGTTTCGGCGGTGTGCTGCCGATGGCGCGGCACATGCTGGTGGATAAACGCCGCTGGCTGACCGGCGATCAGTTCACAGAACTGCTGGGTCTGTGTCAGTTTTTACCGGGCGGCAATATCATTAATTTATCCGTCGCGCTGGGGATGGAGTTTCGCGGGCTGCGCGGTGCGCTTTCAGCCATTCTCGGCCTGATCCTGGCACCGACGATTTGCGTGGTGCTGCTCGGACTGGTGTATGCACGCTATCAGAATGAACCGCTGGTGGAACATTTATTTGCGGGGATGGCGGCAGCGGCGGCCGGTTTGCTGCTCTCGACCGGCCTCAAGATGCTGGCACCTTTGCGGGGAAAATGGCTGCAACTGGCGCTGGTAGCCGCAGGCGTCATTGCCATCGCAGGATTTCGCATCCCGATGCTGCCGGTGATGCTGGTGCTGGCTCCGGTCAGTATTTTCATCTGCGCCAGGAGTAAATTCTGATGGCCGTTTTACTCTCACTCGCCCTGCTGTTTACCGAACTTTCACTGCTGGCCTTTGGCGGCGGTAATACCATTCTGCCAGAGATGCAACGTGCCGTGGTGCAGGTACATCACTGGATGAGCGCGCAGGAATTCAGTGCATTGTTCGCGCTGGCGCAAGCCGCTCCCGGACCGAATATGATGATCGTGCCGCTGATTGGCTGGCAGGTTGCGGGATGGTCCGGTCTGCTGGTGTCTTCGCTGGCAAAATTTGGTCCGTCTTCCGTGGTGACGCTGATCGTGATGGGGGGATGGAAGCGTTATAAAGACCGACCGTGGCGTCAGGTTATTCAGCGCGGACTGGTGCCGGTCACCGTCGGGCTGGTGGTATCGAGCGGACTGTTGATCGCCAAAGCTTCAACCACCACGCTGTCACTTGCCGGCGTGATCGCCCTGTGTACCCTGCTGGCGCTTAATAAGCGGATCCACCCGTTATGGGTTCTGGCGGTCGGCGCGGTACTGGGAATGGTGCTTGGCTGATAACATTTGAGAACCTGATCGCAATATCAGTCAGGTAAATAGGTTATTCCTTAAGCATTAAGTTTCTATATTTATCAATTCTTTATAGACACAAAATAATTAAGGATGATGATGAAAATCAAACCTCTGAACCTGGCTGTTTCTGCCCTTCTGTTTTCCACACCGGCTGCTTTTGCTGATACCGATCAACCCGAACTGAGTCAGCGGGAAGTGACATTGCTGACCGTTGATGGCCTGCAATTTAAAGATCTCAATCACTCCGGCAAACTCGAACCTTATGAGGACTGGCGACTGACGCCGGAAGAACGCGCGGCGGATCTGGTGAAACGTATGACGCTGGAGGAAAAAGCCGGGGTGATGATGCACGGCTCCGCACCAACGGCCAACAGCCCGATCGGCGCCGGGACTCACTATGATATGGCGGCGGCGGAAAAGATGATTTCCGGCGCGAAGGTCAACAGTCTGATCACCCGGCTGTCAGCGGAAGATCCTGCGGTGATGGCAGAAGAGAACAATAAACTGCAGCAGATTGCTGAAAAATCACGACTCGGTATTCCGGTCACCATCAGCAGTGATCCACGTAACTCGTTTGAATATCTGACTGGCGCGAGCACGGCTTCCGGCAAATTCACACAGTGGCCTGAAACCTTAGGACTGGCAGCAATTGGCAATGAAAAACTCACCCGCCGCTACGCCGATATCGTCCGTCAGGAATATCTGGCCGTCGGCATTCGCGAGGCACTTTCTCCGCAGGCCGATCTGGCGACCGAACCGCGCTGGGCGCGTATCAGTGGTACTTTCGGTGAAGACCCGACGCGGGTGCATAACATGGTGCGCGGCTACATCGAAGGGATGCAAAATGGCGGCGATGGCCTGAATCAGGGCAGCGTGATTTCGGTAGTGAAGCACTGGGTCGGCTACGGCGCGGCGGAAAACGGCTACGACAGCCACAACGTTTACGGCAAAAACGCGGTGTTCCCGGGCAATAATCTCAAAGAGCACATCTATCCGTTTACCGGCGCGTTCGAAGCCAACGTCGCCAGCGTCATGCCCACCTACTCTATTTTGAAAAACGCGTCCTTTGAAGGCAAACCGCTGGAACAGGTCGGTGCCGGATTCAGCCATCAGTTACTGACGGATATCCTGCGCGGTCAGTATGGTTTCAAAGGGGTGATCCTCAGCGACTGGCTGATCACCAGCAACTGCGAAGACGAATGCCTGAACGGTTCGCCGGAAGGCAAAGAACCGGTACCCGGCGGCATGTCCTGGGGCGTTGAAAAGCTGACGCCGCAGCAGCGTTTCGTCAAAGCGGTGAAGGCTGGTGTGGATCAGTTTGGCGGCGTGACTGACTCACAGCTCCTGGTGAATGCGGTCAACGAAAAACAGCTGACGCAGCAGCGGCTGGATGAATCGGTTGTGCGGATCTTAGAACAGAAATTCCGCACCGGATTGTTTGAAAATCCGTTTGTGGATCCTCAGAAAGCGGTGAAAACCGTCGGACGCGCAGACTGGCAGAAAGAAGCCGATGCGGCGCAACGTCACTCCCTTGTTTTACTGCAAAATGCCGGTGACCTGTTACCGCTGAAAAAAGGCAAAAAAGTGTGGCTGTATGGTCTCGAAACGAAAGCCGCACAGGCCGCAGGTTTCACCGTGGTTGATGCGCCTGAAAAAGCCGATGTCGCGTTGATCCGCGCCCATGCACCTTATGAACAACCGCATAAACAGTGGTTCTTCGGCAAGCGCCACCATGAAGGTTCACTGGCCTTTACCGATGACAATGCCGATTATCAGGCCATCGTAAAAGCCAGCAAAGCGGTACCCACGGTGGTGACGGTGTACCTCGACCGCCCTGCTATTCTGACCAACGTGAATGACAAAGCAAAAGCGGTTATTGGCAATTTCGGGGTCAGCGATGCGGTGCTGTTTAGCCGTCTGACCAGCAGCGAAGCGTATACCGGCAAACTGCCGTTCGAACTGCCGTCATCGATGGAAGCCGTGCTTAAACAACAGTCGGATATGCCGCATGACAGCGAAAACCCGCTGTTTGACATTGGCTTTGGTCTGGCACGTTAACGCCTGCGTTTAGCTGAATACCCTCGCCAGCACAAAACCGTCCCAGCCTTTACTGCCGACGGTTTGCAGCGCGGTGGCAGATAAGCGGGGTTCCTGCTCAATCATCTCAATAAAGCGACGAACGCCCTGAACACGGGCGTCGTCGCTATGCGGATCGACCACCGCGCCGTCCCTCACTGCATTATTTCCCGATCTCGATCGTGAACTTTTTCGATTTTAAAAAACTCACTCTTAAAGCTAATCCTTAACTCCGGTTTTGTCTGCGTTTTCAAGGGATTCTTCTAATTTCACGATGCGGTAATCACATACGATATCCATTATCTGAGTAAGGTTGTTCGTAAAACAATCAAAAAGACCCTGCTTTTCATCATGATAAACATGCGCCAGTTCACACTTTTAGAAGAAAACCCCCTTAAGTTTGTAAAATAATAATGATAACAATTATCATTAAGTTTAACATTCGTCTCGTTTTCGTTAAGCCATACCGCGTTATTGCGCCGCGGTTTCCGCGCGTAACCCTGCTGGCTTTTTGGGTCTATTTCACACGCATCAATTAATCACCTGATGATTTATCAGGTTATTTATAGGGACTATGAATATGTTGTTGGCTTTCCCCCTTAAACGCTCGGTGCTGATGTGCGCCATGGCGCTGGCCGTTCCGGCTGCATCAATGGCTGCCGAAGATACCGTGGTTGTCAAAGCCGCACCTGCTGATACCGCAGATGCCCCGACGCAGGGTTACAGTGCAAAAACCAGTAAAAGCGCGACCAAAACGGATCAGCCGCTGATCACTACCGGTCAGGCCGTGTCTGTCGTGACCCGTCAGCAAATGACGGACCAGAACGCCACCACGGTTAACGCTGCACTTAACTATACGCCCGGCGTCTTCACCAACTTTGCCGGTGGCGCAACGCGTTATGACACAATTTCCCTGCGCGGTTTCCACGGCGGTGACGTCAACAACACCTTCCTTGATGGCCTGCGTATTCTCAGCGATGGCGCAACTTACAACTCCATTCAGGTTGATCCGTGGTTCCTCGAACGTATTGATGTGGTGAAAGGCCCGTCTTCTGCGCTTTACGGCCAGAGCATTCCCGGCGGTGTGGTGATGGAAACCACCAAGCGCCCGCAGTTTGCTGAAGAAGGTCACTTCCAGCTTTCCGGTGGTACACAAAACACCAAAGGCGGCGCGTTCGATTACACTAACGCGATCAACGATCAGCTGGCATTCCGCCTGACCGGTATGACCCGCAGCAGCGACACGCAGTACGATCACCAGCGAGAAGAGCGTTACGCGATTTCTCCGCAGTTACTGTGGACGCCGGATGAAAACACCTCCCTGTTACTGCGGGCTTATCTGCAAAAAGATCCGTCCGGCGGTTATCACGCCGCAGTGCCTGCCGACGGCAGCCTGTACGGTCAGAAACTGAGCCGTGGTTTCTTCGATGGCGAAACCACCCGCAACCAGTTCAAACGCTGGGAGCAGATCTACAGCTACGAATTCCAGCACGCGTTTAACGACGTATGGTCATTCCGCCAGAACGCCAACTACACCCATTCCAATACCGAACTGGATCAGGTGTATCAGGCTGGCTGGAACGCAGACCGTACGCTGATGAATCGCTACTATTCCGGTGAGAAATCGTCTCTGGATACGTTTGCTATCGACAACCAGCTGGAAGCCGATTTCGCCACTGGCGAACTGGCACATAAAGTGGTTCTGGGATTTGATTATTCCCACTTTATCAACGACGTGAAATCTGATGGTGCCACCGCTGAGCCACTTAACCCGTACACCGGTGTGGGCGGCGATGCCCTGGATTATTACAGCCATTCACGCGGTAAAAACCGTTATGAGCAGATGGGCACTTATCTGCAAGATGAAATGAGCTGGAACAAGTGGTATCTGACCCTGTCAGGCCGTTACGACACGCTGAAAACCTCAAGCCGCAGCTACGAAAGCATCTACGGCACGCAGAGCAACAGCGAACGTAAAGACGAGCACTTCAGCAGCCGCGCTTCCCTGCTTTACGCCTTCGACAGCGGGATTTCTCCGTACGTCAGCTACAGCCAGGCGATGACCCCATCTGCCCTGCCGGGCGCTGATGGCACCCTGCTGAAACCGATGCAGAGCGAGCAATACGAAGCCGGTATCAAATACCAGCCGGTCGGCACGTCCGATATGTACAGCGCGGCGTTGTATGATCTGACGCAAAAAGACGTGGGTAACCGCGTGGTGGTCGGCAGCTATTACGAGCCGGCAGGGAAAATCCGTTCACAGGGTCTGGAGCTGGAAGCCAAGAAGCAGGTTACCGAACGCTTCAACGTGATGGCCGGTTATACCTATAACAAAGTGCGTATCCGTGATGCCGCCGAAAACAACGGCAACACGCCGTATGTGACGCCAAAACAAATGGCGTCCATCTGGGGTCAGTACAACACGCCGATTGGTGTGGATATGGGTGCGGGTGTGCGTTACATCGGTACACAATGGGCGGATAACGAAAACACCCGTCACATGCCTTCTGCCACGCTGGTTGACGCGTCCCTGCGTATGAATCTGGTGCAATTTAATCCGCAGCTGAAAGGCGCGTATGTGCAGCTGAATGCCAACAACCTGTTCGACAAGAAATATGTCGCGGCCTGTTACGGCACCAGCTATTGCTACTGGGGTCAGGAACGTACTGTGGTTGCTACAGTAGGTTATGATTTCTGATAGATTTTTTCAGCTCCTCCCCCTGCGAAGGGGGAGGCTGGGAGGGGGTTTTAAGGGCTAACACCTTGTTTAAGAAAACCTTAACTTTTGATTTAGAACTTAATACCCCACCCCAACCCTCCCCTTCGCAGGGGAGGGAGCGATTCTGAGAGTTTATTCTTCCGGCAAATTCAGCCGCGCTTTCACCGTCTTTCGCGCACTTTCCAGCAACGTATCCGAAGCTTTACGATCAGGTTCGCAACGTGCCAGCGACAAGCTGCCCATCAGCTCTGCACTGACTGATATCGCCGTGGTTTTTGGATCACCAACGCCCATCTCCGTCAGCTGACGAAAAATCATCCCGCGGATCCGCATGGCACTGACCGCGTTTCAGGGGCCGGAACTGCGTTATGCGTCCGGGTTGTTTAACCTGATGCGCAATCTGGGTGGCGCGATTGGTATTGCTACCGTGAATACCTGGTTGCAGGACTGGACACGGGTACATGCGGCGCGTTTCGGCGAAAGTCTCAGGCAATATAGCGACAGCGCGCAGGAAGTGATTGGCTCGCTGGCGCAAAGGATCGGTCATCTCACGCCCGACACCGCGCAGGCCTTACTGATGGCGAAAAGTTTGTTCGGCACCAAAGTAGCCGCACAGTCTCTGACCCTGGCCTTCAATGATATTTTTCAGGTGATGGCCTGGATGTTCCTGGCGGCCCTGGTCATGGTACCGTTTTGCCGTAAATAAGCAGACGAATGTAAATAAATGTGGAGCCTGCATCAAAAAATGCCTTTAGCTTAGGGAACTTTTCCAACAAGGTGAGAAAGCTTTGGCCTGTTTGAAATAAATCCTTATAATTAGCGGCCCTGAAATGCGATTCGTTACACATACTGAGTCCCTTTCAAGTGCTATGTGCAAGTACACTATCTCTCCGGCCAGTTTCGACTGCGTCGGGGGGAATTAACATCCTGACAACAACTGCCAGTGTGGCATTAACGACCAACGAAAATATGAAAATGAGCATTCGCGCAATCCTTACCCTGGTTTTGGCAGTTGCTGCATATAGCCAGGCGTCTTTTGCTGTGGTCTACCCTCTGCCGGCCAATAACGGTCGTCTGGTCGGTGAAAACATCACAGTCACTGTTCCTCAGGGCAGCAGCCTGCCACTGGAACATTTCGCAGCGCAATACCAGATGGGTTTGAGCAACATGCTTGAAGCCAACCCTGGCGTTGACCCGTTCCTGCCAACTCCTGGCACCGTGCTGACCATTCCTCAGCAACTGATCCTGCCGGATACTCCGCACGATGGCATCGTGATCAACAGTGCTGAAATGCGTCTGTATTACTACCCGAAAGGCACCAACACCGTAGTGGTTCTGCCAATCGGTATCGGTGAACTTGGCAAAGACACCCCGATGAACTGGGTGACGACCGTTCAGCGTAAAAAAGCCGGCCCGACCTGGACGCCAACCGCAAAAATGCATGAAGAATATGCAGCCCGTGGCGAATTCCTGCCAGCCGTCTTCCCTGCTGGTCCGGACAACCCGATGGGCCTGTACGCGCTGTACGTGGGTCGTCTGTATGCCGTTCACGGCACCAACGCCAACTTCGGTATCGGTCTGCGCGTGAGCCACGGTTGTGTGCGTCTGCGTGATGCTGACATTAAATGGTTGTACGACAACGTGCCGCAAGGTACACGCGTTCAGTTCATCAACGAACCGGTGAAAGCCACCATTGAGCCAGACGGCAAACGTTACATTGAGATCCACAACCCGCTGTCCTCTAACCAGGAAGAGTTTGATTCCCAGCAACCGCTGCCAATCACTCTGACCGGCAGCGCAAGCAGTGTTGCGATGGATCCTGCGGTTAACCAGACTGTGGTTCAGCGCGCGATCGAGATGCGTTCCGGTATGCCGGTTCAGGTCAACTGATAGCGTCTTTGACGTCTTTGTGAAAAAGCCTCGATCTTCGGGGCTTTTTTTGCATAGTACCGATGCAAAGGGCGGCGGCTCAGTTGCACTGAAAAGCTGTGCCGAGAAAGTTTCGGTTTCTCAATTGCACTGAAAGCTGTGCCGAGAAAGTTTCGGTTTCTCGATTGCACTGAAAGCTGTGCCGAGAAAGTTTCGGTTTCTCAGTTGCGGTGATCACTTATCGGGCAGCGCCGAAACCGACCAAGAGGGAAAAGTGCTTTTTCCCTCTTGGAGCTCCCTCCGCTTTTTCAACAAGCGCTTCCGCTCGCGGGCTATGTTTCAGAAAACACTGCGACAGGCTGGAAATCTTGCCGCTGCGCGGTACCTTCATTTCGGGATTGCAGCCTTTGGTCTGCAACCTCTCATTCAGCAAGATTTCTGAATCGCCCGCACGATCTGAAAATCAACGGCAGACTGTTTTTCATCTTTTAGAAAAGTTGATTGGCGTGATCAAAAATGGCACCGAGTGAATGGTTCGAGACCCGAGGCTCGAAACCTAAAACTCGGGAATCGCGCAGCGATGACATTTTACGCCACTCACCAATACACCAGAACATGTCCGTCATAC